>JBKJNL010000116.1:0-2631 GCA_046593615.1 Myxococcota bacterium
CTCGGCGAGCGCATGGCCAAAGAGTCGCTGTCGACCGGGCTGCCGGGCGCTGTGGGCACGGGCAAGCAGGGCGTCCTCGAGGACCTGCGCTCGGCGCTGGCCAACCTCGGCTACAAGACGCCGCAGATCGACCGGGCGCTGCAGAAGACCAAGCCGCTGGCCGAGCAGACCAGCGACATGCAAGCCCTGCTGCGTGAGGCATTGCAGCACGTTTCGTGACGCCGTCGCCGATCGCTGCCACCGTGAACCCCGATGGGCCGCCCGCCGCCATCCGATGAAGCCCGCGCGCGCCTCCGTGAAGAGGCCGCCGCCCTCGACGTCGAAGACATCGTCGACCTGTGCTGCTCGAGCAAGCACGACTCCGTGCGGGTCTCGATCTACCTCGAGGCCCTGCGCCAGCAGACCGGCGGCGGCAGCTCCGAAATCGCCCAGCTCGGCGCGCTGCTGCTGTGCTTCGACCTCGCCAGAAACGGCGACGAGACCCGCGACGTCGAGGTGCAGCTGCTCCTGCCCATCGTCGACGCCCTCACGGTCTTTGACCCGCGGGGCATCGTCGCGGCGCTGACCGGCAACAGCGAGGCCGTGCAGTCGCTGTGGCATGCGCTGCAGAACGAGGCCGAAGACCGCGATCGCCGATCGGTGCCGGTGCCCGACTTCGCGCTGGCCTCGAGCGGATGGGCCGGAGCGGTCGGCGACGACGACCTCGGCATCGAGATCGACCTGTTCGACGACGACGACATCGTCGAGCTCGAGAGCTTGATGGACGACGTGGTCGTCATCGACGCCGAAGCCTCTGACGCCTACGACCGTGCCTTTGACGCGCTGTGGTTGGTCGGCTCGCGGTTGTTCTCCGCCGAGAGCAGCGCCGATCTCGATCGGCTCGAGCGCTTCCAGGAGAGCGCGCGCAGCTTTTCGTCGTCGGTGCCGATGGCCGCCGAGGCCCAGGCGCTGGCGGCGTTGTTCGTCGCCACCCACACCCGCTCGCACGGCCTGTTCGGCCGCCGCAACAAGCAACGCGACGCCTTGCTGCGCGAAGCGCTCGTGTCGTTTTCGAACCTGCCCGAGCCGCCGGCGGCGACGGCCGCGTGGTTCATCCCCGGTGGCGACGTGCCGGGGGCCGTGCCCCACGCATGGGAAAAGATGGCCGAGGCCCTGCTCGACTTCGCCGGCTACCTCGGCGGCCAGGTCGAAGGCGGCGCCGACCCCGCCCGCGCCGGCTTCGTCGTCGACGTCGTCGACGGCTACCTGGCCGACAAGCGCTCGGCCAACGTGCCGCAGCTGCTGGGTCCCGCAGCCAAAGACGGAGCGCGCCGCCGCCGCCGGTGACGCCGCTGACGACCCGGTCGCCCGCTCCGGGGCTATTGCGGCTTCGGCTCGCGCGGCTCTCTGGGGGGCTTCGGGGGCTTCGGCGCCTTTGGCTCGGACGTCGCTTGCGGCGCCGCCTTTTGCTCTTTGGCCCACGAGTCCTTCAAGCCGACGACGCGATTCCAGACCGGCGCGCCCGGCTTGCTGTCCTTCGGGTCGGCGCAGAAGTAGCCGCAGCGCTCGAACTGGAAGTGGTCGCCGGCCGACGACGACGCCAGCTGCGGCTCGCCCTTGGCCGTGACGACCTCGAGGCTGCTGGGGTTGATGTCGAGCAGGAAGTCGCGCTCTTCGCCGGGCTGCTCGACGGAGAACAGGCGGTCGAACAGGCGCACCGTGACGTCTCTGGCCGTCGCCGCCGCCACCCAATGCAGCGTGCCCTTGACCTTGCGGCCGTCGGGGGAGTCGCCGCCGCGCGTGGCCGGGTCGTAGGTGCAGCGCACTTCGACGACGTGGCCGGCGTCGTCTTTGATGACCTTCTCGGCCTTGACGAAGAACGCGCCGCGCAAGCGCACTTCTTTGCCGGGCGCCAGGCGGAAGAAGCCCTTGGGCGCCTCTTCCATGAAGTCCTCTTGCTCGATGTAGATCCCGCGCGAAAAAGGAACCTTTCGGCTACCGAGCTCGGGCTTGAGCGGATGATTCTGGATATCGACGTCTTCGTGCTGACCTTCTGGATAATTTTCGATCACCAGCGTGAGCGGCTTGAGCACGCACATGGCCCGCGGCGCGCGGGTGTTGAGGTCTTCGCGCACGGCGCCCTCGAGGACACCCATGTCGATCCACGAGTCGTTTCTGGTCACGCCCACCGAGGTGGCAAAGGCCCGCACAGCGTCGGCCGTATAACCACGGCGGCGCAGGCCGGCGATGGTCAACATGCGTGGGTCGTCCCAACCGTCGACGTGCTTTTCGGTGACGAGCTGCAGCAGCTTGCGCTTGCTCATGATGGCGTAGGTCAGTTTGAGCCGCGCGAACTCGATCTGCTGCGGGTTGCCCGGCGGGCGGGCCACCCGTCCGCCGTCGGGGATGAGCTTCAGCTGATCGAGAACCCAGTCGTACAGGGCCCGGTGGCTCTCGAACTCAAGGGTGCAGATGGAGTGGGTGATGCCTTCGAGCGCATCGCTGATGCAATGGGCATAGTCGTAGAGCGGGTAGATGCACCAGGTGTCATGTGAACGCCAGTGGTGCGCGCGGCGGATGCGATACACCGGCGGGTCGCGCAGGTTGGGGTTGCCGGCGGCCATGTCGATTTTGAGCCGCAGCGTGTGCTCG
>JBKJNL010000273.1:0-8343 GCA_046593615.1 Myxococcota bacterium
GGCGGGGTCGCTTGACCGCCGCGGTGGTCGTCGTCGTCGCCGTCGTCGCCGCTGTCGGCGCGCCGCGGGCAGAAGCCTGCGAGTGCAACGGCGGCCGGGCGGACCTCGTGGCGCCGACAAATCTCGCTTCGGTGCTCGTCGATGCGCGCGTGATGGTGTTCGTCGACGGCGCGGGCGCGGAGACGGCGTCGGTTCGCTTGCTCGGGCCCGACGGCGCGTCCATCGACGTCGAAGCGACCACATTCGTCGGCGAGGGACGGACGCTGCATGTGCTCACGCCCCGCGCGTCGCTCGCGGCCAACGCCGAGCATCGCGTCGGCGTCGCGGCCGAGCCCTACTTCATCGAGGGCCCGCTCGGTCCCCACGCCGATGGCACGTTCGGCGTCGTGTTCACGACGTCGGCAGACCTCGGTCCCACGCCTGCCGTCCCCGCGTTGCCCACGGTCACCATCGGTGAGCCGTTCGCGCACTGGGGTGGCGCGGGGTTCTGCCCGGCGAGCCGGCGCTTTCTCTTCCCCATCCACATCGAGGCCGGCGACGGCGTCGTCCTCGTCGACCGCGCCTCCCGCGCCACCGTCGACGAGGTCGCGGTCGCCGGCGTCGTTCAGACGCTGTTTCTTCCCGGCGCCGAATTCCAGTTCCTCGGGAAGGGCGACTGTGGAGGGACGTGGCTGGACGCGTTCTTCAACGCGAGCGACGCCTTTCGCTTCGGCACTCTCTCGTCGACCGGCGTGTTCTCGGGATGGACGCCGGCCATCACGCTCACGCTGCCCGGTGACCGCGACTGCGACGGCGCTTCAGACAGCGTCGACGGCTGCCCCGACGAACCAGGTCGGATCGACCCGACCGAGGTCTTCGTCGGGAGTGGTTGCCCCGCCCAGGGGGCCCCCCGCGAGACCTGGTGCGAGGTCGCACTGGATGAGGGCGAGGGCGAGGGCGAGGCCAGCGACGGCGAGGGCGGCGAGGGCGAGGGCGAACCGAACACGCCACCAGGCGCGGCGCCCCCCGGATGCGCGTTTTCTTCGTCGTCACCGGCGGACGCGATCGTCGCGCTCCCGCTCGTCAGCGCGTTCGCGTTCGTGCGGCGCCGGCGAGCCTCGATCCGCAGGGCGTGAACGGCGACTGGACGCCGAGGTCGGCGCCGCGACGGTGCCGCGGTCGAGGCAGCGCTTGCTGACCTTGGCGAAACAGGGTGACGCTTCCGGGATGCGAAACCACCTGTCCCTCCTCGCCGTTGCCGTCGCTGCCTGCGTGTCGTGCAGCAGTCCGCCCCCAGGCGCACCGCTGCCGGTGTCGGCTGTCGCTGGACGTTGGACAGCCGACGACGTCGTCCTCGACATCGCCGAGAGCGGCTTTGTCACCTATGAGAACAAGCGTGGTGGCAGCCGCATGTCGATGAGCGGCACCCCGATGAAGAACGCGACCACCACCGGTTTCGACGTCGGCGGCTTCGGCTTCGACAGCCATTTCGTGATCAATGCGTTGCCGGTCGAGGTCGACGGCGTCGCTCACATGACAATCGACGGCATCGTGCTCAAGAAGCGGAGCGCCGCCGCCGCCACGGCCGATGCCGCCGCCTCCGTCGACGACGACGAAGCGGCGCCACCGGGGACGCCGGTGCCGGCGCCGGCCACGCTGCCCACGCCGGCAACGCTGGAGTCTCTCGTGGGCAGCTGGGAGGGACCGCAGATGCGGCTCCATGTCGACCCCGACGGGACGGTCGCCTACCGCCGCACCGGGACAATGGCGAAAAAGCTCATCGGTTTGAAGATCGCGAACATCACGGCGACGTCGTTCGACGCCGGCCTGCTCGGCATCAACACCACCTTTCAGCTCAACGCTCCGCCGCAGATCGTCGACGGCAAGGTGACGATGACGGTCGACGGCACCGTCTTGACGAAAGTGACGCCGTAGCCGGTACCCGAGGCCTCGAGCGGCTCAGAGCCAGTGCGCCGCCAGCCACGCTGACGCGGCCGGCGCCGCGCGCAGGTCGGCGTCGATGGCGGCGGCGGCGACGTCGACGGCGTGGTCGGCGGGGGGCTTCGATCGGGCGGCCCACACCCAGTTCGACAGCTCGAACCGATGCAGCAGGGCCCCCAGCGGTCGACGCTCGGCGGCTTGCAACACGGGCAACGCTTCGTCGGTGGCCTGGACCGCGGCCAGGGCAAGGCTCGTGTCGAAGAGCAGCTGGCGCAGGTCTTCAAAGGCGCGGTCGGGGTCGTCGGCGAGGTCTTGCAACAAGCCGTCGATCTTCTTGGTCGACAGGCCGGCGGCACCGGCGACCTCAGACAACAACGGCACCTGGCTGTCGAGGAACATCGTCGACGTCGACGGCGCCCGCAGCAGGTGCCCGATCATGAATGCGTCATAGGCGCTGGCGATGGCCTCGCCGAGGAACATCGACGTCACCGACGACGACGGCAGCGCCTTTTTGGTCAGGTGGTGCCAGGCCACGTGGGCGACGACGTCGGCGTCGATGACGCGGTCGACGAGGACGTCGCCGGCCGTGCCGCTCCAGAACGTGAGGTTCAACAAGCTGCTGTGATCGAAGCGCGGCGTCTTTGTCTTGGGCAGCACCAGGAACGGGTAGCCGCTGTCGACGACGACCTGCTTCAGCTGCGGGTAGTACGGGACGTGGGCGGTGAACGCCTCGTCGTCGACGATTTCCAGCTCATCGAGCCGGTGGCTGGTGACGGTGTGCAAGGCCATGACCGCGTGAATGCCGGACGCACCTGCCCCAGCCAAGGGCACAATCACGTCACGAAAAGCCCAGGCCGCGTGCGTCGCCTTTCTGTTGCGCGCGCGAGCCTCAGGTGTTTTGCATCAAGGCCGCACGTGCCAACGCCCGCGCCGCTTTGGTGAGGTGCAGCGTGCCTGCGGGCCTACACGGTCGAGCGCGGAGGCCCGGCCGGACCCCGCGATGACGTCGGCCGGATCGCGGTGGGCCAGCGCGCCGACCTCGTCGTCTACGGCGCAAGCGTCGTCGAGCACGACCCGCGCACCTGGTTCGATGCCAAAGCAGTGGTCGTCGTCATCGACGGCGCCATCGTCCTCGAGACGACAAGCACAACGAGCACGATCACCGCTCCGGCCACAAAGCGCTGATCTCGCGAGGTGCTCAGCGCTTCAACGGCGTGACCTCGAGCAGCTCGGCGGTGGTCTTCAGCTTGACGTCCAAGTTCTGCACCGCGAGGCCGTCGTTGCCGACGTCAAAGGTGGCGCCGAACATCAGCGCCGGCGCGCCGTCTTCGGCGAACAAGCTGTTGCTCGACGTCAGGCGTGGCCGCGGCGGGTCGATGTACCAGGTGGCCACGAACAGCCAGCGCGAGCGGAACGGCCCGCCGTTGGCCACGCGCGGCGGCACCGGCGGGGCGTCGGCGACGGCGCGGGACACGGCCAGGCGCACCTGCTCGACGAGCCCCTTCTCGAATTCGGTGCGCAAGACATCGATGGTGGTGACGGCGCCGTCGTTGCCGTGGTGCACGTCGACCTCAAAGGCGAAGCGCACCGACAAGCCGGCTTCTTTGCGGCGCAGCAGGTCGTCGACGGTGGCGGCCCGCAGCGACGACGTCGGCACGCTGCCCATGCTGGGGTTCTCGGCGGGCATGAGGCGCTCGGTGGCGTCCTTGCTGCTGAGCCGATCGGCCTCGAGGAAAATCTGCAGCGCCGCCTTTGCCTCGTCGTCCCACGACGACGGATCGCGCAGGTAGTTCCAGGCGATCTTCTGGCGGGTGACGTCGCCCGGGTTGTCGAGGTCTCTGACGTCGGGCTGGAAGGCCCGCTCGGCGGCGCTCTTGACCGAGCGAAACCAATCGTCGCCCAGGCCCACGGTGACCGCGTCAAAGGCCAGGTCGCGCTGCAGGCGGCGCGTGCCGCGGGCCGCGGCCAGGGCGCCTCCGCCGAGCAGCTTGTCCTGCTCGCTCTCGGGCTGGAAATCGAGGGCCTCGCCCAACGCCCGGTTGCTCGGCCGCGGGCCCCGGGCGTCGGCGCCGGTCAGAAGCTCGTTCATGCGCGCGCCCACCGCCGGCAGCCGCACCGACGACGACGACGACGACGACGACGACGGCTCCGTCGCCGATGGCGCGGTCGGTGACGGCACCGACGACGATGGCGCGGTCGGTGATGGCAGCGACGGCGGCGCTGGCGATGACGGCGGCGACGACGGCGAACGAGCCTCATCGACCGCCCCATCCGGCAACACCTCCGGCGACGACGCTGCCTCTGCCGACGACGGCGGCACCACCGGCTCCGCGGAAGCCGGAGGTGGTTGGGGCTGTCGCTGTGGCTGCGAGTGCGGTTGCGCGGGGGGCGCCCGCAGCACCACCTCGATGGCGGCGGCCTCGACGTCGACGGCGGCCAGCCACTGCACGTGGGGCTTCACGACCTGCACATCGTCGGCGTCGGCGTGCAGCCACAGTGCCGCGCCATGCACGAGCAATGCGCCACCGCCGGCCAGCCATCGTCGAGAGCGCGCACGCACGGCCCGATCCTAGCTGCGACCGGCGGCTGCCGTTCATCCAGCCGCCGGTGACGAGCCCACGTCGACGACGACCGGGCATCTGGGGCATGGTCCGGCCATGTTGGCTTCTGCGCTGCTTCTGTTGCTCTCGGCTGATCTCGCGCCGGCACCCGCCGCGCCCGTTGCACCCGTTGCACCCGCTGCAACCGTTGCCCCCGCTGCACCCGCCGGTGCCGACGACGTCAGCACGCTGCCAGTGTTCGTCGACGAGGGCGTGCTGCTCGATGCCCTGAACCTCTTGCTCGAAAAGGCCGTCGAGCCCGCGCGCATCGCCGTCATCGTCGACGACAGCGACCCGCGCCGCCGGCTGTCGCTCGAGCGCGGCCTGGTGCGGGCCCTGCGCGATCGCCGCCGCGAAGACATCGTCACGCCGTCGCTGGTCAAGGCCTCGCTCGACGAAGCCGCAGAACGCCAGCTGCAGGGCGGCGATGGCAAGGCCGCCGCCTCCCTCGCCGCCGACCACGTCATCACCGCCGAGCTGCAAAACCAGGGGGGCACGCCGCTGTTGCAGCTGAAGCTGCTCTCGACCCAATCGGGCGCCGTGCTCGGCACCGGCAGCGTCGTCGTCGACCGCGACGTCGACAGCGCCGGCCCGGCCACCACCGCCCGGGCCCTCGACGTGCGCACCGCCGCCGCCGACATCGCCGACGTCATCGCCGAAGCCGTCGAAGGCCGCGGCGTCGACGTCAAAAGCCACCGGATCGCGGTGCCCCCCGCCGTCGCCAGCGGCGCCGCCAAAGAGGCCCGCCTCGATCGCTTCCTGCAGAGCGAGCTGACCGCGGCCCTGCGCGATCGTGGCTTTCTCGTCGTCGAGCGGGCCCAGCTCGGCGCGGCCATGGACCAGCTGGCCATCCAGGAGCTCACCGGCGCCGATCAAGCCCGCGTGTCTGCGCTCGGCAAGGTGCTCGGCGCCCAGTCGTTGGCGCTGGCCCAGGTGCAAGACGCGGGGACGACCTTCTTGATCACGACCCGCGTCGTCGCCGTCGACACCGGCGAAGTCATGGGCGCGGCCTCGGCCACCATCGGCCGCGACGACGTCGTCTCCCTCGCCGCCGTCGAGACCCGCACGCCCGGCGAGGCCGCGGTGCGCTCGGCCATCGCCCCGGGCTGGGGCCAGGCCTTTAACGGTGACGGCGTCAAAGCCGTGCTGTTCGGTGTCGGCACCTACGGCTCGCTGGCGGCGACGCTCGGGCTCGGCATCGGCGCCGGGGCCTCGTGGGCGGCCTACAACGGCGTGACCCGAGACGACGACACCAGCCCCGAAGAGGCCGGCTTGCAGGCCGTCAGCCTGAGAAACCAGACCAACGGGCTGTTCACGGCCACCGCCGTCGCCGGCGCGGTGACGGCGTCGGTGTGGTCGCTCAACGTCGTCGACGCCTTGCTGTCGGCGCCCACCGACTGAGCGCGACTGAGCGCGACTGACCCGACCTGAGCGCGACCCGGCACGACCTCAGCACGAGGACGGGGCTCTGCTTGACGAGTCGCGCCAGCGAGAAGATCCAGGGCCCGTGGATCCAAACGACGACCGCTCCGCTTTTGCCGCCCGCCTCGAGGCTGCCCTCACCGTGCTCGAGACCGTTGCCAACGACGGCGAGCGCCTCGCCGACGTCGACGCCGCCGCCCGCGTGCGCCTGCAACGCTTGTGCGGCGAGATCGCCCGCCCCGACCTCAAGCAGCGCAAGCGCCTGCAGCGCGAGCTGATGCGCCGCGAAAAACAGGGCAAAAAAGACGACGACGAAGCCCTGCGCAAAAACACGACGATTCGTCAGATTCGTGCCAAGCCCATCTACCAGACGCCCCTGCCGTCGGGCGCCGAACCAGACGCCCTGCTGGCCGCCGAGGCCGCGGCGGCGACGCCGGAGGCGGAAGAACAGGCCGAGACCGGCCAGTGGCGCGCGCCGCGAGGGACCGGCCCCGAGCTCAACGAG
Organism: Myxococcota bacterium; assembly: GCA_046593615.1. Classification (GTDB taxonomy): domain Bacteria; phylum Myxococcota; class UBA727; order UBA727; family VGSZ01; genus VGSZ01. The sequence continues at coordinate 6,448 of JBKJNL010000273.1, forward strand.
CCGCGCGCTTGCTACGTCTGTAAAACGCGCTATCGGCACCTGCATTTCTTCTACGATCAATTGTGCCCGCGCTGCGGCGATTTCAACCACGCCCGCCGCAGCCCGCGCCACGATCTCGGCGGCCGCACCGCGCTCATCACCGGGGCCCGGGTGAAGATCGGCTACCACGCAGCCATCCTGCTGCTGCGCAACGGCGCCGACGTCGTCGTCACCACGCGCTTCCCGCGGGACGCGGCCGCCCGCTTCGCCCGCGAGGCCGACTTCGCCGTCTGGCGCTCTCGCCTGCGCATCTTTGGCCTCGACCTGCGCCACACGCCCTCGGTCGACGCCCTGGCCCGGCACCTGTCGACGACGTTGCCGCGGCTGGACTTCATCATCCACAACGCCTGTCAGACCGTGCGCCGCCCGCCCGGCTTCTACGGGCACCTCATGGCGCCCGAGACGCAGCCGTGGTCGTCGTTGCCGCCCGCCGAGCGCGCGCTGGTCGAAGCCGACGAGGCCTTTCGCGCCGTGCCCCACGGCGACGACGACACCGGCCTGTTGCCGCTGCCGGCCGCGCTCTCGCAGATCGAGACCGCCGATCCGACGCTGCCTGCGCTGTCGTCGACGGGTCCGTCGTCGGGCACGTCGTCGGGGTTGGCGTCGATCTTTCCGGCCGGGGCCCTCGATCAAGACCTGCAGCAGATCGACCTGCGCACACACAACTCCTGGCGTCTGGCCCTGCACGAGGTGCCCACCATCGAGCTGCTCGAAGTGCTGCTGGTAAACGCCGCGGCGCCGTTCGTCTTGACGTCGAAGCTGCGACCGCTGATGGCGAGAGACAACGCCGGCCGCGACCGCCACGTCGTCAACGTCAGCGCCATGGAGGGCCAGTTCTACCGGGCCTTCAAGACCGACAAGCACCCGCACACCAACATGGCAAAGGCCGCGCTCAACATGCTGACGCGCACCTCGGCGCAAGACCTGGCCAAAGACGGCATCTGGATGAACGCCGTCGACACCGGCTGGGTCACCGACGAAGACCCGGCGCACCTGGCCGAGCAGAAGGTCATCGACCACCGCTTCAGCCCGCCCCTCGACGTCGTCGACGGCGCCGCCCGCATCGTCGACCCGATCTTCGAGGGCTTGCGCTCGGGCAAGCACGCCTGCGGCATCTTTTTCAAGGACTACGGGCCCGCCCCCTGGTGAGCGCGAGCGCTCTCCCGGGCGAGGCTCAGCTCGACAAGTCCGACGCCGAGATCGTCGCCGTCAGCCGCTCGCGGAACAGCGCATAGACCTGGCTGCCGGCGCCGCCGTCTTTGACGTCGACGTCGCCGTGCACGAGCGCGCCGAACAGCGGCCCGGTCGGCAGCGGCCCGGTCGGCAGCGGCCCGCTCGTGTTCGTCGTCTGTGTCTGCGTGGTCGACGTCGCGCGCAGCCGCTGCAGGAACGACAGCGGCGTCTCCGCGGGCCCCCGCTCGACCACGGTCACGCCGTCGTCGCCGCGCAGCCACACCCGGCGGCAGCGGGCGGCGGCGTGCAGCAGGGCCACGTCATAGATGGAAAGTCGCACACCGCTGTTGAACCAAGACATGACAGCAGGACACACGACACCGATGTCGGCCTTTGAGGTCTCGACGTTGTTCATCGAGAACTGCCCCTTGCGCGACAGGTCGATCCAGAAGAGCGAGCCCTCGGCCAGATCGAACACCAGCGGCACAAACATGCCGTTGTCGCCCTGCAGGTCGAACTTGAGTTCCACGGTGCGGGCGTCGAAGTGCTGGCCGCCGACGTCGTCGCGCAGCATCAACCCGGCGAAGCCACGCTCGAGCAGTGAGAACGACAGGCCCGAGTAGGCGTTGACGACCATGACGGCGTAGCGGTGGCCGGCGGCGCGGGCGGCGGCGCGGTCGATGT
>JBKJNL010000361.1:0-6465 GCA_046593615.1 Myxococcota bacterium
GACGGCGACATAGCCGCGGCGCACCTGCTGATCGTGGAACAGCTTTGACCAGACGCGGCTATGTCGCCGTCGTCCACGGCGTCGTCGTCGCCGACGAACAGACCATCGATGCCCCGCTGTTGCCGCCGCACAAGACCGGCCTGGCCCGCATCTCCGACGAGGGCAAAGCCGCGCAGACGGTGATCAAGGTCGTGCGCCGCAGCGAAAAAGCGACGTTGCTCGACGTCACCCCGCTCACCGGCCGCACCCACCAGATCCGCGCCCACCTCGCCCACATCGGCCACCCGCTGGTGGGCGATCGCCGTTACGCGACGCCGAAGCTGTCACCCAACGGCGGCAACGCCCCGCACCTCGGGCTGCACGCCCAGAGCCTCGGCGCCGACGTCGACGGCGTGGCCGTCACCTTTACGTCGCCGCTGCCGCCGACGTTCCTCCAGACCCTGCAACAGGTCGGGCTCGCCCCGTCCGCGTCCCCGTCCCCGTCCCCGTCCCCGTCCCCGTCCCCGTCCCCGACCCCGTCCCCGAAGGGCCCATGACCAGCCGCGCCGCCGCACAACCGCTGCACCGCCCGACCCTCGTGGCCCAGACAACCACCCTCAAAAACGGCGTCGTCGTCGTCACCGCCGCCCTGCCCCACCACGCCCGCTGCCACGTGTTCGTGCAGCTCAAGGGCGGCCCGGTGCACGAGAGCGACGCCACCTGGGGCCTCTCGCACCTCGTCGAGCACATGGTGTTTCGCGGCACCGAGAAACACAAAGACACCCGGGCCGTGGGCCTGGCCGCCGACGACTTCGGTGGCGACGTCGGCGCCGCCACGTGGCGCGATCGCGTCACCTACGACACCCGCTGCGACCCCGACCGCGTGGGCGACGCCTTTGACCTGCTGGCCCACATGCTCGGCGGCCCGAAGCTCGAAGGCCTGGCCATCGAGCAGGGCATCATCGAAGAAGAATTGGCCGAGCTGTACGACGATGACGGCAACGAAATCGACGTCGAGAACGCCGTCTTTCGCCAGCTGTTCGCGCACCACCCGCTGAGCCGCTCCATCGAGGGCACGCCCAAAAAGGTGAAGAGCTACGACAAAGCGGCCGTGAAGAAATTCCACCAGGCCTGCTACGGCGCGCAGAACCTCGTCGTCTCGGTCGCCGGCCCCCTCGACCACGCCGACGTCGTGGCCCAGGCCCAGGCCACGTTTGGCAAGCTCGACACCGGCACCGGCCCGCCCGCCGGCGAGGCGCCCCGGCAGAACCCCGACGACGAGAAGCCCTTCGTCATCGTTCGCACCGAAGACGGCCAGACCGACCTGCGTCTGTGCTTTCCCACCGGCGGCATCCACGCCGACGACGCCGCCGCCACCGCGGTGCTGGCCCGCATCCTCGACGACGGACCGGCCTCGCGCTTCCAGCAGGACATCATCGACAAGCAGGGCCTGGCCTACGCCGTGTGGGCCATGGCCGACCTCTATGAAGACCGGGGCGTGCTCGAGCTCGGCGGGCAGGTGCGGCACGATCGCGTCGGCGCGCTCATCGACGCCCTCGTCGACCACGCCGCGGCCATCGTCGCCAAGCCGCCCACGCCGTCGGAGCTCGCACGCGTCGTCGCCCGCTACGGCCGCGATCTGCGCGACCTCGGCGACGACCCCGCCGGCCTCGCCGAAGCCATCGGCAAGGGCGCGCTGTTCGGCCCCGCGTTCGATCCGCAGCAGCTGATGCAGCGGGTGGCCGCCGTCGACGGCGCCGCCGTGCGCGACGTCGCCCGCCGCGTGTTCTGCCGCCCGCACGTGGTGCTCGTGGGCCTGCCCAGGAAAAAGGACGTCGCCGCCGCCCGCGCCGCCGTCGGTAGGCTCATGTAGGCGACGCCGCCGGCCCCGCTCCAGCCCCGGGGCACCCGGCTCCAGGGCCGCTTGGGCCCGGGCGCTGTCTTCGTCGGGGATCTGCCGGAAAGTTGACGCCGTGCGGGTCCTGCGGTCCCATGGCCGCGATTGATTGTGCACCTGGAGGAATTCATGGCTTTCCGTTTCCGTGCCACCCGTCCGCCGTTGTCTTCGGCGGCACCCGCCTGCTTCCCGCGCGCGCTCGCGCTCCTGCCGTTGGCCGCGTCGCTGGCCTTTGGCGCCGGCTGTCCCGAGGACGGACCCGCGCCGCGCCCGGCCTCGCTGAGCATCGACATCGATGACGCGACCCTCGACGTCGGCGCGACGTCCCCGGTCGCGGTCACCTCGCGCGGTGCCGACGGCACGGGCAACACCGACGCCGTCACCGTGGTCATCACCAAAGGCGAAGACGACGACGACCTCGTCGGCGGCATCGGCGCTGCGGCCGACGCCCTGTCCGACGCCCCGCTCACGCTCACGCCCTCCGCCGACGGCAAGGCCAGCTTCGTCGTCGGCTGCACGGGTGTCGGCACCCTGACCCTCACCTTTGCCACCGACGCCGTCAGCGCCGACAAGGTCGAAGAGGTCAAGTGCAGCGCGCCCGACTTCGACCTGTCGCTGCGCGTGCAGACCTTTGGCTGCGATGCCCTGCAAGCCGACGGCGCCTCGTCGTGCTCGGTCATCGCCACCGTGCGTGACGTCTCCGACGGCGGCAACGTTGCCGCGGCCGACTTCCCGGTCACCGTGCAGGTCGACTCGGTGACGGGCGTGGTCGCTCCCAACGCCGGCCTCGTCAACGGCGACCGCGACGTGCTCTCCTTGACCGACGGCGGCGCGGGCGCCGAGCAGTTGACGACGCTGCGCACGGGCGCCGACGGCACCGTGACCTTCTTCATCGTCTCGCCGGTGTTCGGCCTCGAAGAGACCATCAACTTCACGGTCAATGCCGGCATCGAAAGCGCGACCGCTTCGGTGAAGATCGACGCGTTCACCGACAACTCGGCCATCAAGCTTGCAGCCGACCCGGCCAGCGTCAGCTCCGGCGACACCATCGAGCTGACTGTCACCGGCACCGACGCCGACGGCACACCGGCTGCGGGCAAGACCGCCACCGTCACCCTGCCCGCAGGCTTCACCGCCGACGGCGAGACCGGCGAGATCGAGGTCCCCCTCGACGCCATCGGCAAAGGTGTTGTTGAGGTCATCGTCCCGACGGTCGATGAGCGCGAGACCTTCATCATCGACGCCACCTTCCAGTCCATCCCCGACGTCGGCGAGCGCGCCACCACCGTCGTCGTCACCGTCGACGTCGCCGGCGCCATCAACGTCAACTTCAGCCTCGACGACAACACCATCTCGTCGAGCGACCTGGACACCGCCACGCTCACCCTGTCGGCGCTGCAGTCCGGCGCGCCGTTCAACGACGTGCGGGCCACCGTCAGCATCGCCCAGAACAGCGGCGCCCTCATCCGCATCAAAGAAGCCGCCGCTGGTGACACCCCCGTCGCGGCCGTCGGCGACACCGTGACCTTCGCCTCATTCGAAGACGGAACCGCCACCGTCGAATTCGTCCCTGAAGTCGACGGCCGCGGCATCGCAACCATCGAGATCCTCGTCGAGTCGGCCACGGGCGAGCGGCTCGTCGACGAAAAGGTGACCATCACTGTCGAGCGCGATCCGCAGCTGGCCACAGTCAGGTTCGTCTCGAGTGAGCCCACCGACGGCCGCATCGGCGTCAAAGGAAGCTCGCGCGCCACCAGCGCGGTGCTGACCTTCGAGCTGCTCGACGACAACGTCGAGCCCGTCAGCGGCGCCACAGTCGAGTTCTTCGTGAACGCCTCGGACCCCGGCGTCACCGTTGGTGAGCCCGTCATCTCGGGCGCCAATGGCACCGTGAAAACCGTCTTGACCGCCGGCCGCGTGGCCGGCCCCGTCACCGTGACCGCCCAGGCGACTTTTGATGGCGTGACCATCGAGAGCGAGTCGGCGGCCATCGCCATCGTCGCCGGCAAGCCGAACTCCGCCTACACCTCGCTTCTGTGCGCTTCGTCGGCCCAGTTCGCACCGTTCAGCACCGAGTGCACCGCATCGCTCGGCGACCGCTTCACCAACGTCTCCGAGGACGCGACCAACGTGCAGTTCCGCGCCGAGGGCGGCACCATCACGCCGGTCGGCGCCGCCGCCGGGGGGGCCGCGGTCGCCACGTTCAACTTCACGTTCCCCGGCCCGGGCAGCGCCGACGTCCGCAACTGGTCGTACTCGCCGCTCACCACCGTCAACGCCGCGACCGCTTCACGCCCCGAGGCCGCCGGCTGCTTCGACAACTCGATCAGCACGCGCTGCGACCTGCTCGACCTCTGCAACAGCAGCGACACGCGGCTCAAGGCGTTCTGCCCCCTGCCTCCCAACGCCGACGGCACCGGCACGTGCTTCGCGGGCTTCAGCGCCCTGACGCTGTCGACGTTCGACACCCAGGACGAAGCCCCCGAGGACTATGAGCTGGCGTTCTTCCGCCCCGACCTGCTGCCCACCGTCGATGGTGTGAACGTGGTCGCTCAGGTCTCCGGCTATCAGACGGAACACCGCCTCTGTGGCATGCCCCTCAGCTGCCTGCAGGGTCGCCGCGCCGGCGTCTTCTTCGACGGCGCCGACGATTGCCCGGTCAACCTCGGCTGCCTCGACTTCAGCGGCGCCACCGAGTGCCCGCAGAGCGGCCTCCTCGACATCCTCGCCAGCGTCAACGGCGAAGAAGGCTTCGACGACGAAAATGGCAACGGCGTGCCCGACAACGACGAAGACTTCGTCGACTTCCCAGAGCCGTTCCTCGACAAGAATTCGAGCTGCTCGTACGACGACCTCAACGACAACGCGCGCCTGACCGCGGGCCAGAAGATTCGCTTCTCCGACCTCTACATCGAGAGCGACGCCGACGACGGCGTCTTCGGCTTCGACATCGGCGGCGAGCGCGTCGAGACCAACGGCGAGTACGACGACAACACCGAAATCTTTGTCAAGACGACCATCGTGCTCTTGCAGGGCGGTCGCGCACTGCAGTTCGGTGAGTTCGCCGACAACATCAACGACGACGAGTGCGATCAGCCGGGCGCGGCTGCGCCCCCGCCGTCCGATCCGGCCGACCCTCTGCCCCCGCCCAACACCAGCCGTGTCGTTGAGACGGCGCGCGGCCAGTTCATCCGCCCCGAGTGCCGGCCCGGCGTCGAGGTCATGGAAGACGGCGCCATCGCGACCTTTGCGGTGCGCTGGACCGACGCCAACGGCAACTGCCCGAGCGTCAACTTCGCCGAGACGCCCATCGCTTCGTCGACCGGCCCGATCGAGCTGTTCGACCTCACGGCCCCGCTCTCCGGTGAAGACTGCGGCGTCGTCACCGGCGACATCAACGCCCACAACATCGAGCGACCGTGGTGTGAAGAGTTCCCGGTCATGGGCGCGCCGGCGCGGCCGCTGACCATCCGCGCCAAGTGCGACGGCGATGAAGGCCCCACCGATGCCAAGGTGACGCTGACCCTGGCCGACGCGACGGACAGCACCACGTTTGTCGTGCGCTGCCCCGTCTGCGGCGACGGCGTCATCGAAGGCGACGAAGAGTGCTACGGCGCCACCCTGCCCGCCAACTCACCGTCCGGAACGACCTGCGACGAGGAATGCAGCATCGTGCCGCCGGCGGCGCCGCCGGCGCCGTGAGCGTGCGTGCGTGAAGAGAGAGCGGGCCCCTGGCCCGCTCTCTTCTTTTCCGGGCTCTTCTTTTCCGGGCTCTTTTTTTCCGGCCGCTCTCGACACGGCTCGGCAGCTTGGCGGCCAGGGGCGCCCGCTCAGTAGCCGCGGAAGAAGCGGCGCATGGTTTCGTCTTCGTCGTCGGGCACCAGCAGCACGGCGCCGGCGGGCTCGACCTCGAGGTGCAGTGATCCCGAGCGCACGCGCACGCGGCGGCCGCCGGTCTCGCCGCCGAGCACATCGCGCAAGGTGAGCCCGTCGGGGAGGTCGCTCATGGGCGCGAACAGCTTGCGCGTCTGCGGCCGCTCGGCGCGGTTGACGACGACGATGACGGTCTCGCGCGGGTCGGCGGTGACGCGGGCAAAGGCAAAGACCTCGTATTCGCCGTCGGGGGTGAGGTCGATGAATTCGCCGGTGCGCAGCGCCGCTCGGGCCTGGCGCAGCGAGCCCAACCGTCGGTGCAGCGCCAACGTCGGCTTGTCCCAGGCGGTTTCGTCCCAGACCATCGGCGTCGCCGCCGGCAGGGCGTGGGTCTGCGCCAGGCCGACCTCTTCGCCGTAGAGCACGTGGGCGCAGCCCGGCAGCGTGTAGGCCAACAACGTCGCCAACCGCACGCGCGCGCCGTCGGGCAAGAGCCCCGGCAGGCGTGGGGTGTCGTGGTCGCTCAGCGTCATCCAGGCGCGCGCCAGGGTGCGGCCGTAGGCGGCTTGCAGGTCGCGCTCGACGCGGGCCAGCTGGCGCGCGGGGATTTCGCCCTTCAAGAACGCCAGCACCGCCTCGCGGGCGTAGTGGTTGACGACGGCGTCGAGCAGGCCGTCGCGCTGGTAGCGGTCGGCGAAGCCCTTGATGTCGCCGAC
>JBKJNL010000401.1:0-4102 GCA_046593615.1 Myxococcota bacterium
GCTGGCTGTCGAGGGGCTTCAACAGCAAGAGCTCGAGGGTGCCGGCTTCGACGTGCTGCACGATGCGGCTCAGGTTGGGCGACAGGAAGGTCGCCACCACCCCGGTGAACACAGAAAACAGCCCCAGAACCACAGCGCTTTCTTCGACGGTCCATCCGGGGAACCCGGCTCCCGCCCGATAGAAGATCCACATCGAAAACGCCGAACCAAACAACGTTCCGACGCTCGAGATCGCGGCGAAAATAAAGTTGCTGCGGTACTCCATCTCGGCGGCCCACGAGGTCCGCCAGAAGAGCGACAGGATCTTGCACAGTCGCCAGAAGAGCCGCATGTCAGGCGCCCATCGCCGAGAAGCGCCGCAGCCCGGCGCGCCACAGCACACGGTTGACGATGACGGCGGCGGCGAACCAGCCGCTCATGATCAGCAGGGCCCGCACGACCTCGGCGTCGCTGACGCCGCCCAGCACCACCTGGCACGGGAAGCCGATCATGTACGGGAACGGCGTGAGCATCACGACCTCACGCATCTCGGGCGGAAATTCACTGAGAGGAATGAGCGCGCCACCGAGAAACATGTACAGCAAGAAATTCAGTTGCTCGATCGACGAGGCGCGTTCGGTCCAGAAACAACCCATGGCAATGGTGTATTGCAATGCGAAGCGGAGACAAAAGGCGGCCCCGCACAAGACGACGAACAACGCCGCTGTCTTTGGCGACGGGACGAACCAGGCCTTTGGGTAGATGACGAAGAACAGGGCGACGAGGGCGACAGAAAACGGCAGGCGCGCGAAGCGCTCGGCGACGTGGCTCATGATGTGGCGCCACACCGGGTCGACGGGCTGCAGCAGCTGCGGCGCGAGCTTGCCGTTCACGACCTGCTGCTCGATCTCCCAGATGACCCAGACGACCGTCAGCTGCCGCACGACAAAGACGGCCAGGAAGTAACGGACGACGTCGACGGGCGAGAGCGAGAACGATCCACGCGACGTCGCCTCGTACCAGACGCCCATCAAGATGAACGACAGCGAGTTGGCCAGGGCCCACAAGATGAGCTCGGCCCGGTACTCGTTCATGTACGCGTAGCTGGCGCGAAACAGCCCCGGCGCCTGGTGCAGCAGCCTGATCATGCCGCCGGCCCCGTCGTCGAAGTCGTCGTCGGATTCGTCGTCGGATTCGTCGTCGTTGAATTCTTCGTCGCCGGATCGTCGGGGTTCTCGCCGCGGATGGCGCGGCCGATGATCTCCTCGATGGGCGGGTCCTGCACCGAGAGATCTTTGGGCGAGAGCTTTTCGAGGATGCGCGTCAGCGTCGGCTTGAGGTGCAGCGGCTCGACGACGAAGCGGGCGACGCGGCCGTCGGTGCTGCTGTGGCTGGTGAATTCGTCGACGACCACGGCGACGTCGTCGGCGGTGACGTCGCGGTGCAGCTCGATCTGGATCTCTTTTTTGGGCTGGAAGCGCGCGGTCAGCGCCTTTAGGTCGCCGTCGAACACCAGCTTGCCTTCGTGGATGACGAGCACCCGCGAGCACAGCGCGGTGATGTCGGCCATGTAGTGCGAGGTCAAAAGCAGGGTCGCGCCCGAGACCTCGTTGTAGCGCTTGAGGAATTCGCGGACGGCGATCTGGGCGTTGACGTCGAGACCGAGGGTCGGCTCGTCGAGGAACAGCACCTGCGGTTGGTGCAGCAGCGACGACAACAGCTCGCACTTCATGCGCTCGCCGAGGCTGAGCTTGCGCACCGGCTGCGACAACAACGTCGAGACCTCGAGCATCTCGGAGAGCTCTTTGATGCGTCGCTGCAGCTCGCCGTCGGCGATGCCGTAGATGCTGCCGTTGAGGCGAAAGCTGTCTTTGGCCGGCAGGTCCCACAGCAGCTGCTGCTTGTTGCCCATGACCAGCGCGATGCGCCCGAGGAAGTCGTTCATCTTGTCGAAGGGCCGGTGACCGCAGACGACGGCCTCGCCGGCAGTCGGCAACAACAGCCCCGACAGCATCTTCAACGTCGTGGTCTTGCCGGCGCCGTTTTGTCCGAGGAAGCCGACGCGCTCGCCGGGCTCGACGCGGAACGTCACGTCTTTGACCGCGTCGGTGTGCTTGTACTTGCGGTTCAGGAAGTGACGCAGCGCGCCTTTGACGCCGTCATCGCGCACCGGAACCTTGAACGAGCGCGACAGGCCGCGGGCTTCGATGATGGGTCCGGGGGCGTGCGACATCGGCGCCGTTCTACGAACTTTCGCGGGGCCTGGATGCAAACCCTGACCAGCGTCCGCGCTCCGCGGCGCTGACGCGCAGCGTCGGCGCCGCGTCGTCGCAGATCGAAGGAACCCGTGGAGTGTCGCCGGTCTGAGAGGTACGTGACGCACGCGACAGCGAAGCCCGTGACGGGTCGGTGATGGCCGACCGCCAGGATGCCTTTGCCGTCAACGCCTGCGGGCGGAGGAAACGTGTCCGGAGCTCTGGCCCAACGCACCGTCGCTGAAGAGATCATGTCGCCCACGACCGAGCCGGGGGTGGCGCCGGTTGCGGGTCCACCGCAGCTGCGCGTCATCGGCCCCGACAGCGTCGTCGACGGGCCCATCGGCTTCTTCGAGACCTGGGTGCGGCTGTCGCTCGGCCTGGTCTGGGTGGCGCTGACGTCGATCGTCTTCGTCTTTGTGCTCTTCCTCTGCCTGCCCTCGCGGGCCACGCGCATCAAGGTCGGCAATGTCTGGGGCTCGTGGTGCGGCCGCGGCGCGGCGTGGCTCACCGGCAGCCGCTTCGTCATCAAAGGCGAAGAGCACGCGATCGCCGACCGCCCGACCCTCTACGTGTGCAACCACGCCAGCATCCTCGACATTTTTCTCGGCGTCTGGATGTCGCGAACCGGATCGTGTGGCGTCGCCAAAAAAGAGATCGTCTACTATCCTTTTTTCGGTCAGTTCTACTGGCTCGCTGGTCACCTGACCATCGACCGTGGAAACAACGCCTCCGCCGTCCGCGCCCTGCAGAAGTTGGTCGACTTCGTCACGAAGCACCGCCTTTCAATCTACATCTGGCCCGAAGGAACGCGCGGCAGAGATGGACGATTGCAGCAGTTCAAGCGCGGGGCGTTCCACATCGCGCTGGCCACCCGGTTGCCCATCGTCCCGGTGGTCTTGCGCGGCACCTACCGGGCCTGGCCCAACCGCAGCTTCCGCCTCTACCGCACGACGGTCGAGGTCGAGTTCTTGCCGCCCATCGAGACCGCGCACTGGACCAAGGAGAACCTCGATGAGCACATCAAGGAGATCCACGACGTCTATCTGCGCGCCGTGCCGGCCGATCAGCAACCGCTGCCCTCCGTCACCAGCTGAGCTGAGTTGAGCTGACCTGAGTGCGACGTCGGGTTCGTCGACGACGAAAGCGCGTCGCCGGCTGGCTCAGCGACCAAAGAGCTTCTGCAGCAGCCCGGCCTTTGCCGACGGCCCGGCCCGCCGCTCGGCGAGCGCAGCGATCTTGCCGAAGTTGTTCTTGAAGGTGGGGTCGTCGGGGGCCAGCTCGATGGCCCGCGTCATGGCGGTGAGGGCGCCGTCGATGTCGTTCTGGCGGGCGGCCAGCATGAGGCCAAGGCGGTTCCACACCGCGGCGTTGCCGGGGTTGGCCTGCAAGGCCTGGCGCAAAAGGGCGATGGCCTGGGCCGGGTCACCGCCGCTCTCGGCGCCGACGGCCTGGGCGTGCAGGCGGCCGTCGTCGGGGCCCTTTTTCTCGGGGGTCTTCTGGGAGGCGACGAAGCCGTTCCAGTCGTCGAGGATCTCGCGGTAGCGGGCGACGTCGGGGGCGGCTTCGTGGGCCATGCGGGCCAGGGCATACGCCCGGGGCACCGCGCCCGCCTTGAGGTCGCGGACGCACTGGGCATGCAGCGCGATGGCGCGGTTGGCGGCGTCGGCGCGGTCGGCGGCGTGCACCGCGCGGTCGGGGGCGCGGTCTGGGACGCGCTCGGCGTGCTTCACGCTGGCCGTGCTCACGGCGGCGGCGGGGAGCGCGGTGAGCGCCGGTCGGAGGCCCACCGTCGACGGCAGCGTCGACGGCAGCGGCGTCGAATCGGGCGCGAACAGGACGTCGTGGTCGGCGGGCAACGGATCGAA
>JBKJNL010000527.1:0-10179 GCA_046593615.1 Myxococcota bacterium
ATGGTCATCGCCCACCACACCGGCAAGACACCGCGCGAGCAGGTGCCGACGACGTTTCAGGCCCTGCTGCTCGACGACGATGCGCCCGCCAACGCTGTCGCTTTTGGCGACCCCCTCTCGTCGGGCACGGCGTTCATGACCGCGGTCACGCTCGGCCGCGGCGACGTGTCGTTCCTCGGGCGGCTGCGCGCGCGCGGCGCAGCCATCGCCGGCGGCAACTCCGTGGTCTTGCAGAAGGTGCTCTCGGGCGAGCGGCGCTTCGGCGTGGTGCTGCTCGAAAACGTGCTGGCGGCGCGGGCCCGCGGCGAGCCTGTCGGCTTCGTCATCCCGAAAGACGGCGCCGTCGTCGTCGCCGGCGACGTCGCCATCTTGAAGTCGGCGCGCAACCCGCGGGCCGCGCGGGCTCTCGTCGACCTCATCCTCTCGCCGGCCGGCCAGGAGATCGTGCGCGGCCCGGTGGGCTTCATGCACGCCGTCGATCCCCGCACGGCCCCCCCCGCGCTCCCTGGGGTCCACCCCGACCCCCAGCACCCCGGCGACGACGTGCCCGCGCTCGCCGACCTGCTCACCGCGCGTCCGCCCGATGCCGCGCTGCTCGACGCGGTCGCCGCCGATCGCAAGCGCGTGCTCGACGCTCTCGAACGGGGCCTGCTGGGCGACGCGCCGCACGACCTGCCGAAGCCCGAGCCGAAGCAGCCGTGAGAGCCGCCGTCGTCGTCGTCGTCGTCGCGGCCTTTTTCTTTGCGGTGCTGCCGCTGCTGGTGCTGCTCGGCGTGGCCATCGGCCTGCCCGGCGCGCCCAGCCTCGAAGCCCTGGCCGTGCTGACCGAGACCAAGAACCTCGTGGCCCTGCGCGAGAGCGTCGTCGTCTCCGCCGGCGCCGTCTTCGTCGCCGTCGTCGTCGGCGTGCCCTGGGCCGTGCTCGTCGAGCGCACCGATGTCCCCGGGGCCCGCGCCCTCGCCGCGCTGGGCGCGCTGCCGCTGGCCATCCCGCCCTACATCCTGGCCTTTGGCTTCCGCGCCCTGTTCGACGACCGCGTCGGGCTCGTGCCGCTGCCCGCCTTCCTTGGCGACGTCGACAGCCGCGCCGGCATCGCCGTGGTGCTGGGCACGGCGTTCCTGCCGCTGGTGGTGCTGCGTTTGCGGGCCTCGCTGTCGGCCATCGATGGCTCCCTCGAAGAAGCCGCCCGCGTCGCTGGCGCGTCGCCGCTGCGCTCGCTGTTCGACCACACACTGCCGCTGGTGTTGCCGTCGCTGTTGTCGTCGATGGCCCTGGTGTTCGTCGCCGCCGCCGCGTCGTGGGGCGTGCCGGTGTTGCTCGGGCTGGCCGCCGACCCCCCCGTCGTCGTCGTCACCGCGCGCATCGCCGTGGCCCTGCAAGGAGGCTCGCTGCGCGAGGCCCTCGGGCTGTCGTTGGCGCTCGCCGTCACCGCCGGCGTCGCCTTTGCGCTGCCGGCGCTCTTGACGCGCAACAAGAACGTCGTCGTCGTCGCCGGCAAGGCCGCGCGCAAGACGGAGCTGTCGCTCGGCAAGGCCCGCGTCGTCGTCGGCGTCGTTGCCTGGGCCACGGCCCTCGTGCTCGTCATCGGGCCGCTGCTCGCACTCGTCGTGCAGGGGTTGTTGAAGAGCGCCGGCGCCGGCGTCGCATTCTCGAACCTCTCGCTCGTGCACCTGCAGCGCGTGTTGGCCCGCGACGACGTCAGAGACGCCACCGTCGCCAGCGCCGCCCTCGCCGTCGGCGCCGCGGTCATCGTCATCGCCGCCGCCGTCGTCGTCGGCGCGGCCCTGCGCCGCTCGTCGACGGCAAGCAAGCGGTTCGGGCAGCGCCTGGTCGGCCGCGTGGTCGGCGGCGTGCGCGGCGTCTCCGAGGTCGCCTACGCCCTGCCGGGCACCATCGTCGCCGTGGCCCTGGTGCTGGCGTTTTCGCGCGACGTGCGCGTGATCTTGTTTGAGCACGTGACGTTGTCACTCGTGCTCGGCGGCAGCGCGGCGCTCTTGCTCGTCGCCTATGCCATCAAGCACGCAGCGCTCGGCCTGCGCGCCGTCGACGAAGCGCTGTCGCAGGTGCATCCGTCGCTCGAAGAAGCTGCGCGCACCAGCGGCGCCACGCCCGGGCAGGCCTTTGTCGACGTCACCCTGCCGCTGTTGCGGGCCCACCTCACGGCCGCCGCCGTCGCCGTCGCCCTGCCCTGCTTCACCGAGCTGACCATGAGCGTGCTCTTGCAGGCGCCGGGCACGCAGACCCTCGGCGTGGTGCTGTTCAGCCTCTACGACTACGGCGATCCGCAGCAGGCGATGGCGCTGTCGGCGTTGCTCGTCGCCGTCGTGCTGGCGGCGCAATTCATCAGGGGTCAGCTGATGGCCCGCCGGAGACTCCCATGACCGTTCCGCCCACCCCGCCTCTGAAGGGGCCGGACACGGTGCCGCCCATCCCGAAATCAGCGGGCAAGGACTCGCCGAAGCGCAAGCAAGCCCGCGCCGCCCTCGTCGACGTGCTGTTCGACGCCAGAGGCAACCGCCGCCTGCCCGCCGACAAAGACCTCGTCGCGGCCATCGCCGCCTGCGGCCCCGAAGACCTGTGGTGGGTGTGTGAGGCCAACAGCCGCGGCCCGCTCTACCTGCTGCCGACCCGCGAATGGATCACGGCGCTCGTGGCCTTTGTCGACGAGGTCAAAGCGAAGAGCGTGCTGGAGGTCGCCGCCGGTGACGGCTTCGTGTCTGCCTGCCTGCAGCGCCGGCGACCCGCGCTGCGCGTCATCGCCAGCGACGACTTCTCGTGGACCAAGCCCGACCGCCGCATGAACGACGACGACCGCAAGGAGTTCGCCCGCTTCGTCAGCGCCGGCGCCCTCAAGGGCATCCAGCCTTTGCCGATCGTCGAGAAGCTCTCGGCCGTGGCCGCTGTGAAGAAGCACCAGCCCGACCTCGTGCTCGTGAGCTGGGCCCCGCCCGGCACCCTCGTCGAGCGCGTCATCCGCGCGCCGTCGAAGCTGGTGCTCGACATCTCCGTCGACGGCGACGTGTGCGGCAACGGCAACGCGACGTGGCGCTTCGAAAAAGAATTCCTCGACGGTCCGCTCGAGCAGCGCGCCCTGTGCCGCCTCGACCAGCACCCAGACGCCGGACGGGCCACGCGGGCCACGCTCTACTTCGGCAAGCGCCACAAGCGCTTCGGCGTCGAGAAGAGCGGCGGGCTGGCGTTTTGACGACGTCGGTTTGACGACGTCGTCAGGGTCGAAGGCTCACGATGCCGAGAGGCGCAGGTGGATCGCGATGGCGGCTTTTTTGCCGTCGGCCGCAGCGTTGACGATTTCTTTGCCGCCGTTCACGCAATCGCCGCCGGCCCACACCTTTGCGTGGGTGGTCTTGCGGTCGGCGTCGACGACGACGCGGCCCTTGTCGTCGATCTGCACGCCAAAGGACTTGAGGGCCTCGACGCGCTTCTCCTGACCGATGGCCTTGATGATCAAGCCGGCCGGGATGACGCGCTCGCCATCCTTGTCCTTCACCTTCAGGCCGGCGATGCCGCCGGGGGCCTTGTCGTCGACGACGACGGCCAAGGGCGTGGCCCACCAGTGGAATGTGCAGCCGTCGTTTCGGGCCATCTCCATCTCGTAGGCATAGGCCGAGACGTCTTCGGGGCCGCGGCGGTAGACGAACGCGACCTCGCGGGCGCCGAGGCGGCGGGCCTGGGTGGCGGCGTCGACGGCGGTGTTGCCGGCGCCGACGACGAGCACGCGGTCGGGGATCACGTACTGCCCGTAGGGCTTCGCCTTGAGGTGCTCGATGAACGACAGCGCGTCGACGACGCCGGCCGCGTCTTCGCCGGGGATGCCGAGGTGGTTGGTGCTGCCAAGGCCGAAGCCCAGGAAGACGGCGTCGTGAGCGTCGACGACGTCGCTGAAGGCAACGTCTTTGCCGATGACCGTGTTGGTCTTCAAGGTCACGCCGAGCCGCAGGATGGTGTCGGCTTCGGCCAGCGCCGTCTGCGGCGTCAGCTTGTACTGGGCGATGCCGTAGGTGTTCAGACCGCCGGCCTTTGGCTTGGCTTCGTAGACGACGACGTCGTGGCCGTAGCGGCGCAGCTCTTGCGCGCACGACAGGCCCGCGGGCCCGCCGCCCAGCACGGCGACCTTCTTGCCCGTCGAGGGCGGCGGCGTGAACAGCACGAAGCCCTTCTCGAGCAGGGCGTCGGTGGCGTAGCGCTGCAGGCGCGCGATCTGGATGGGCGGGCTGCCCTGGTGGTGCATGACGCAGTTGCCCTCGCACAACACCTCGACGGGGCAGGCGCGCGCGCACGAATGGCCCATGGGGTTGGCGTCGAGGATGACCTTGGCGCTGCCCTTGAGATTGTCGTGGTGGATCTTCTTGATAAAGGCCGGCACGTCGATGTGCGTCGGGCAGGCGACGGTGCAGGGCGCGTCGTAACACATGAGGCAGCGCGAACTCTCGGCAAAGGCCTCGGCCTTTGTCATCGCCGGCGCGATGTCGCCGAAGTTGTAGGCGACGTCGGCAGCGCCGAGGGTCTTGCCGGGCTCGGCGATGCGGATGCCGCTCTTGGGACGGTTCTCTACGTGGCTCATGGCCTACCTCGGGCTGGCAAAGAGGGGCGAGCGTCGTCGACCGCGCCTGCTCCGGTCAACCGTGTGCGTGGGTCCGCGCCCATTTCCTCGGGGCCCTGGGAAGCCCTTTGTTTGCCCCGGCGCACATCAACCCGCACCACGGACGGCGGCGTGGTCGCCGGTGTGGTCGCCGGTGTGGTCGCCGGTGTGGGCCTGAGCGGCCCTGAAGCGGGAGACCGGGGCACGGGTGTGCAACGTCGGTGACGACGACGAATTCCCGAAGCGGCCCCACCTGTATCAAGGAAGGGCGCAGCACCCGACCGTGATTGGCGCAGACGTCGTCGTCTGTGCTTGAATCGCCCCCGTGGCGAGCAGCAGTGTGGTCGACGTGAGCGAGGCGGGAGGCGGAACGGGCTATGTGCTCGTGCATCGAGCCGTGACGCCGTTGTTTCAACCTTTGAAGATCATGAACCCGGTGACGTACCTCGGGCGTCTGCCGGGCAACGACGTCGTCCTCGCCAGCGAAAACGTCTCGCGGCGCCACGCCAAGCTGATCGTCACCGACCTTGGCGTCACGGTGCACGACCTCGACTCGCACAACGGCGTCTTCTTGAACGGCAAGAAGGTCCGATCGACCCCGGTGGCGCCGGGCGACCTCCTCTACGTCGGCGACATGTGCGTCGAGCTGCAGCGCGGCGTGATCGCGACGCCCGCCGGGGCCGGCGGCTACGACGGCAGCTCGCACACCTCGGTCGTCCACAACGACATCTCCGGCGAAGACGACCCGCGGGCCCGCAGCCTGGCGGCGATCATCCGCGTCGCCGACCTGTGCGGCGGTGGCGGCGACGACAGCTGGGCCGTCGACGCCATCCAGATCTGCCGCGAGCTGGTCGAAGCCACCACCGCCGTGCTCGTCGAGGTGCACAGCGATGGCGAGCTCGCCACGCCGGTGATGCTGCAGGCCGAGGCCAGCGGCAGCGCACCCGTGCTGTGGCCGGTGGTGCGGCGGGCCATCGACAGCCAGCGGTCGGTCTTTGCCGACGATGGCGACCGCACAGCCACCACCGGTACAGACGCTTCAGAAAAAGGCGCGCCAGGAAAAGGCGCGCCAGGAAAAGGCGCGCCAGGAAACGACGCGCCAGGAAAAGACGCGCGCGCCACCATGGCGGTGCCGGTGCTCGTGCACGACGGCTCCGCGGCCCTCGTCGGAGCGGTCATCTACCTGTCGCGCGCCCAGGCAAGCGCGGTGTTTTCGAACACCGAGCTTGAGACGCTCAACGCCATCGCCCACTTGATCGGCCTGCGCCTCGAACGCAGCCGCCGTCCCGCCGGCGCCACCAACGCCGGTGACGACGACATCGACGCCATCGTCGTCGCCGCCCAGGCCAAGCTCGCTGCTGCCGAAGAGTTGATCGCCGCCGAGCAGCAAGAGGTGCAGGTGCTCACCGAGCGCGTGCACAACCTCGAAGGCGAGAATCTCAAGCTGCGGCAACAGAGCGACCTCGAGCGCCAGGGCGCGCAGAAGCACGTGGCCGAAAAAGAGCGCGAGGCCATCGCCCGGCTCGAGGCCACCCTCGCCGAACAGAAGAAGTCGGCCCAGAAAGAGCTGGCCGTCGCCGTCAAAGACGCCGAGCGCTTGAAGGGCGAGCTCGAGAAGCAGAAAGAGGCCGCCCGCGTCCTCGACGAAGACCGCCGCGGCCGGGCCACCGACGCCGAGAAGCAGCGCACGCGCGCCACCGACGCCGAAGACGCCCTCGCCGAAGAAAAAGAGCGGGCCCGCGCCGCCCTCCTGGCCGCCGAGCAGCGCGTCGCCGAGCTCGAAGCCGCGCTCGTCGTCGTCACAGACGCCGCCCGCGACGCCGCCCGCGAAGCCCAGGAGAGCGCCGACCAGAAGGGCCTTGAGGTCAAGGCCGCCGTCGAGCTGGCCGCAGCAGCCGCCGAGCAGGCCGCCCACGCCGCCGGGCAGGCCGCCGCCCACGCCACCCAACAGGCCGCCGGGCAGGCCGCAGCCGCCGAACAGTCGACGACGGCGCTGCGCCAGGCCCTGCGCCAGTCTGTGCTGCCGACCCTCGTCGACCACGTCGAGGCCGTTGCTGCGGGCGAAGCGACGACGACGCCGGCCCACACCCGCCAGGTCACGGTCCTCTACCTGGCTCTGGCCGACTTCGACGCCTACTGCGACAAAGCCGCCGGCGAGTCGGGCGGGGCTGACGAGGTCAAAGGGCGGCTCGATCGCTTCTGCGCGGCGGTCGCCGCCCGCGTGCCCGCCAACGGCGGCCGCATCGATCAGGTCACCGGCCACGGGCACTTGATCGTGTTTGGCGCCGATCCGCAGAACGTGCGCGCGGCCGTGCGCTGCGCCCTCGAGGTCGCGGCCATCGTCGACGCCGAGGCCACGCCGCTCGCTGAGCGCGCCACCGCGGGCCCAAGCGCCGCGCTCGAGCCCGCCGTCGTTGCCGGCATCCACACCGGCACCGCCGTCGCTGGCTTCTTTGGCGGCGACGACGGCGTCGCCTACGTCGAAGCCGGCCTGCCGCTCGTCGTGGCCCGCGCCGCCGTCGACCAGGCCCCGCCCGGTAAAGACGGAGCGCCCCGCGGCGTCGTTGTCAGTGAGCCGGTGCGCGCTGTCGTCGCTGGTGACGCTGGCTTCCGCATCACCCGGCTCGGTCAGACCTGGATCAAAGGCACCGGCGCGCCGCTGCACCTGGCGCTCGTCGAGCTCGAAGAAGAGGGTGCCGCGTGAGCGACAGCAGCAAGTCGGGGCAACCCGAGCTCCCGCGGCCGTTCGGCAACTACAGCCTGCTCAAGCTGCTGGCCCGTGGCGGCATGGGCGAGATCTACCTGGCGCGCACCGGTGGCATCACCGGCTTCGAGAAGTACTACGCCGTCAAGAAGCTGCTGAAGAAGTTCACGCACGACAACGACGTCGGCGCCCGCTTCGTCGACGAGGCCAAGCTCGGCGCGCGGCTGCAGCACCCGAACATCGTGCAGGTCTACGACCTCGGCCGCGTGAGCGACGAGCTCTACATGGCCACCGAGTTCGTCGACGGCTTCGACCTCCGGCGCGTGCTGCGCTTCTGTCACGAAAAGAAGAAGCGCATCCCGCTCGACATCGCCCTGTTCATCGTGCGCGAGGTCTTGAGCGGCCTCGCCTACGCCCACCGCCAGGTCGACGCCGAGGGACAGTCGATCAACCTCATCCACCGCGACATCTCGCCGCAAAACGTGTTGGTGAGCTTCGAGGGCGAGGTGAAGATCATCGACTTCGGTCTCGCCAAGTCGACGCAGCGCTCGCAGGAGACACAGGCCAACGTGCTGCTCGGCAACTTCGGCTACATGAGCCCCGAGCAGGCGCGCGGCCAGATCCTCGACGTCCGGACCGACGTGTACTCCTGCGGCATCGTGTTGTTCGAGCTGGTGACCGGCACCAAGCGCTTCGTCGAAGAGAACCCGCTCAAGCTGCTCGAGATGGTGGCGCGCCCGACGCCGATCATGCCCTCCGACCGCATGGCGTCGGCGCCAAAGGCCGTCGACCGCATCTACGGCAAGGCGACGTCGCAAGACAAAGAGCAGCGCTACGCCTCGGCCGAAGCCTTTCGTGACGATGTCACCACGGCCCTGCACCGCCTGAACCCCAGGGCCTCGCGCGAGAACCTCGCGCAATTCCTGAACCACCTGTTCCTCGGTGGCCAGGCCCCGCCCAGCGTCGACAACGACGTGCTCAACAAGTCGGTGGTGCTGGTCGCCCGCGAGCTGCACGCCGACATGGAGTCGCTGTCGACGGGCTCGGCCAACCCCGCCGAAGACTTGAAGAACCGCGCCCTCGGCCAGAACTTTGGCGAAGACGCGCCCCAGACGTCGTCGCATGCGTTGCTGCGCTCGGCCCGCGTCGGCGACGTGCTCAGCCACGAGGCGATCACCGGCGACGCCGCGCTGCCTGCGCCGCTGTTGTCGGGCCCACCCCACACCGCGGTTGCGGCGCCCCCGGCCGATCCGCAGTCCCTCGACGGCGCCGACATCATCCCGCTCGACGAGATGCCGCTGGTCGACTCGGCCTTTGAGGCCGTCGGCTTGACCGCGCAGATCAAAAACGAGGTCCGCACCGAAGAGCCGCCGTCGAGCCAGGACGGCGCGGTGTTGGCCGAGAGCGGCGAGGCCGACAGCGACAGCCAGGGTCCGACGCGCGTCTACGATTCTCCGTCGTGGCCAGGTGGCGACGATGCGACGCGGGCCAGCGGCCCACCGCCGACGCGCGCCGGTCCGATGTCCGACGACGAAGCCGCGAGCCGGGAGGTTCAGCGCCAGCTCGAAGCCCAGGCTCACGTCGACGTGCAGCGCCAGCTTGAGCAGCAGACGGCGCAGGCCGCCATCCGTCGGCAGCTCGAGGCCCAGATGCAGGCCCAGATGCAGGCCCAGGTTCAGGCCCAGATGCAGGCCCAGGTCCAGGCGCAGATGCAGGCCCAGGGCGCCGAACAGGCCCGACAGCAAGAGATCGCGCGCCAGGCCGAGCTCCAGCGCCAGGCAGCCCAGCAGGCCCAGCGCGAAGAGCAGGCGCGGCAGCAGGCCCAGGCCCGTCTCCTCGAGCAGCAGGCGCGCCAGCAGGCCCTCGCGCAGCAGCTCGACGAAGCCCAGGAAGCACAGGTGACGTCGCCGCGGGACGGGCCGGCGACCTCGCAGCCGGCGACCTCGCAGCCGGGGCGGGTACCGCCGGCGTCGAGCAAGCGCATCCAGGGGCTCACCGGGGCCACAGCCACCGAGACGGCGATGCCGGCGGTGAACATCCCGGCTCTGAGCCCGCCGACGAACACCCCGAGCGCGACGGTGGCCAAGCCGCGCCGTGTGCAGCAGGACAGCCAGCCGTCGATCGTCATCTCCGCCGACCTCGAGTCCGAGGTCATCGAAGAAGGCGCGACCATGCGAAACCCGCGGGCCCAGGGCGGCTTCGGCGAGGGCGGCGCCCACGAGAGCCTGGTCATCGACTTCGGCTCTGGCGAGCCCGGCTCGTCCGACGAAGAATTTCCCATCGACCTCGATTCGGGCTCGACGCCGATCCGGCCCGCGGCCCGGCCCATGGGCAAGCCCGTTGTGCCGGCGATCGCGGCGGCGCGTCCCCGACGGGCCTCCGATGAAGGGCCGCCGACGACCATGCCACCGCCCACCCGCCGACGCTGACGCGCGAGCCGTGCGCGTGCATGAACACGCGCGAACATGCGAACACGACGCCAACGCGCACGAACACGAACACGACACGCAAGAACACGGCCCGCACGAACAGAAACGCCGAGAGTGCCGTGGGCGACTCTCGTTGTTCCGTCAGCGTCGTCGACCAGCGGCGTCGAAGTCATGGTCATCGGGGCGCCACAGCGTGTCTGGCAACATCCAGGGCTCCGCCTGCGGCGCGAGACGTTGACCAGACAGGGCGACGCGCCAGCGAACCCAACGACGCGGATCGTCAGCGGCTCAGGCGGC
This sequence comes from Myxococcota bacterium, assembly GCA_046593615.1. Taxonomy (GTDB): domain Bacteria; phylum Myxococcota; class UBA727; order UBA727; family VGSZ01; genus VGSZ01. The sequence goes on from JBKJNL010000527.1 coordinate 10,031, forward strand.
TCAGGCGGCTCACGAGGGCTTCTGCAGCCCGGCCAGGAGCTCGTCGACGGCGGCGAAGTCGAGCTTCTTCTTCTTTGGCTGCGCCACCGGCTCGACACCGCCGTGGGCCCGGGACTGCGTCGTGGTCGCCGCCTCTTGCGCCGCCGACA
>JBKJNL010000574.1:0-3217 GCA_046593615.1 Myxococcota bacterium
GGTGATCGAGCAGCTCACCCGTCGCTTCGGTGCTCGCACCGCCGTCGACACCCTGAACGCCACGCTCAAACCCGGGCAGGTGGTCGGCTTTCTCGGCCCCAACGGCGCGGGCAAGACGACGACCATCAAGATGATCGCCGGCCTGCTGGTGCCGTCGAGCGGCCGCGTCCTCGTCGACGACGTCGACAACGTCAAGCAGCCCGAGGCCGCCAAGCGCAAGCTGGCCTACATCCCCGATCGCCCCTACGTGCCCGAGCGCTTGAGCGCCCGTGAGCTGCTGACCTTCATCGCCGGCCTCTACGGCCTCGAGCCCGACGTCGTCGAAGACGCCGGCATGCGCGAGCTGGCCCGCTTTGGCTTGAAGGGCCGCGAAGACGACCTGCTCGGCGGCTACTCGCACGGCATGCGCCAGCGCGTGCTGTTGGCGTCGGCGTTCATGCGCCAGCCGCGGGTGCTGCTCGTCGACGAGCCGATGGTCGGCCTCGATCCGCAGGGCATGCGGCTCGTGAAGCGCGTGCTGCGCGAAGCCGCCGACAACGGCGCCGTGGTGTTGATGAGCACGCACACGCTCGATGTCGTCGAAGAGGTCTGCGATCGCGTGCTGGTCATGGGCCGGGGCAAGCTGCTCGGCGACGGCACCGTCAAAGAGCTCGTCGCCACCCTGCCCCGCGTCGACAACGCCGTCCCCACCCTCGAAGACCTCTTTCTGGCGTTGACTGGATCTTCCGAAGAGGTGCTCGAATGATCCGTGCGCTCTGCCCCCTGCTGTTGTCGACGACGTGCGCGCTGGCCGGTTGCTGGTGGGGCAACAAAGGCACCTACGACGACAACGCGACCGGAACGGGCACCGGCCGGTTCCACGACGACCACGTCGCCTACGCCGTCGCCGAGCCCGGTGACGGCTGGACCAAGGTCACGCTCGAGAGCACCAACATCGCCTGGCACCACCCGGGACTCGGCGCCGGCATCCTCGTCAACAGCCACTGCGAGGGCGTGAAAGACGCCCCCCTCGAAGGCCTGACCGGCGAGCTGATGATGGGCACCACCGAGCGCGAGATCGTCGAGCAGACGCTCAAGCCGTTCTCCGGGCGCGAGGCGCTCGAGACCATCGCCACCGGCAAGATCGACGGCGTGCCGCGCAAGCGCGGGATGTTCGTCTTGAAGAAAGACGGCTGCGTCTACGACGTCGTCTACGACAGCCGGCCCGATCGCTTCGACGACGGCCTCGCGGCGTTCCGGCGGGTGTGCAGCGGGCTTGAGGTCGGCCCACGACGCGATCGCGGCTGAGGTCGTTGATTCGGCGCGACTTTTCGGCGCCACGGAACCCTTGCCGGACCGCGTCGCAGCCTCCATGAGGCGGCATGAGCCTCACACCCGAGCAGAAGCAGATCGTCGACGACGAAGTGGGCATGGCTGCCCGCGTGGCCCGCCGCGTCGCCACCTCGCTCGCGGCCCAGGCCGACCAGAAGACGCCGCAGGTGCGGGTCAAGTTCGACGCCGAGCTCATGCAGCTGCGCGAAGACATCGCCAACGCCAGAAACGAAGACGTCGCGGCGCTGCTCGCCGAGATGATGCGCACCGCCAACGTCGCTGCCGTCGACATGCCAAAGGCCCAGGGCTCGGTCGATCCGCAGGCGCCCTACTTCGGCCACCTGCGCCTGCAGGAGAAGGGCAAGAAGCGCGACGTGCTGATCGGCAAGCGCGGGATGATCGATCGCGAATCCGGCGTCGTCATCGTCGACTGGCGCAACGCGCCGGTGAGCCGCATCTACTACCGCTACGACGAGGGCGACGACTACGAAGAGGACTTCGGCGAGCAGGTCCGCGAAGGCGAGGTGCTCGTGCGCCGCACGCTGACGTTCCAGCGTGGCCGCTTGCTGCGCATCCGTTGCCCGGCCGGCACCTTCAGCAAGCCCCGCGGCGCGGCAAAGACCGCTGACGGCGCCGAGGCCACCGAAGAGTGGGTCGCGCTTGTTGGCGGCGAAGCACCCGAGCTGCGCGGCGGCGTCGGCAAGGCGGCGCGGGCGCCGACGTCGTCGACCCCGTCGTCGGGCAGCCCCGCCAAGAACGCGCTCGGTCTCGGCGACGCCGACGGACGCGAAGACAAGCACCTGCCCGAGATCACGGCGCTCATCGACGCCAAGCAGTTCGACGCGATGACGCAGGCGACGTCGGGCCTCGTGATCCTGCAGGGCGGCGCCGGCTCGGGGAAGACGACCATCGCCCTGCACCGGGTGGCCTGGCTGGCTTTTGAAGACCCGGCCCGGTTCCGGCCCGCCCACATCGTCGTCGTCGTCGCCCAGCGCCAGCTGGTCCGCTACATCGAGCGCCTGTTGCCGAGCCTCGACGTCGAAGGCGTCCGCGTCATGGCCTACCTCGACTGGGCGGTGGCCGCCGTGCAGCGCATGCTCGGCAAACATGGCCGGCGCATCGTCGACGACGTCAGCCCCGACGTCGCGCGCGTCAAGAAGCACCCGATGATGCTCGACGCCATCCGCGGCCAGGTCGAACGGCGCGTGCGCGAAGCGACCGAGGCGCTGGAGAAATCCATCGAAGGCAAAGACGACGCCGCCGTGCTGATGACGGCGTGGTCGTCGTCGTCAACGACGCCGCTGGTGCCGCGCATCCGCACGTTCTTGACCGGTGCGCTCGATGCCCTGCAGGTCGAGGGGCGCGGTGTCAGCGAAGACAGCCGCGAGCGCGCCCGTCGCGCGCTCAAGAAGGAGCTCGACCGCGTCACCGACCTCGTCGCCGAGTGGGAAGAGCTCATCAGCGACGAAGGCATCATCCGCACCATCGACGTCGACGAAGCCGCCATCCAGACCGCGCTGGCGCACACGCGCCGCCAGGTGGAAGACATCCCCGACCTCGCCGACGTCGAGCCCGAGCACAAGACGCCCGTCGACGAGCCCGAATTCGACGCCGCCGACCCCATCCAGGCCTTTGACGTCCACGACCTGCCGCTCTTGCTGGCGATGCAGGTGGCCCGCTGTGGCGCGATTCTCGACAGGCAGGGGACACCCATCGCCCACGACCACGTCGTCGTCGACGAAGCGCAGGATCTGTCGGCCGTCGAGCTGCTGCCGCTGCTGGCGGCGACCGGTGACCGCCAGTCGATCACCCTGGCCGGCGACGTCGTGCAGAAGGTCGTCTTCGACAACGGCTACGACACCTGGGAGGAGCTCGAGCAGCAGCTCGGTCACGCCTCGATGGGCGG
>JBKJNL010000693.1:0-3181 GCA_046593615.1 Myxococcota bacterium
CTGGCTGACCTTGTCGAACAACAGCGCGGGGCCAAAGAGCGTGGCGCCGTTTCGTCCGCCGCTGATGAGCACGTTGCCGTCGCGCAGGCGCGTGGCCGCGGCCACCTCGCGCGGCGCGGGCAGCGGTGGCCCGGCGACAAAGCGACCAGGCCCACCCGGGCCGGCGTCGACGATGGGCGCGGGCTCGTAGAATTCCGTCGACGACAACACCGCAGCACCATTGGCACCGCCGGTGATCAACACCCGGCCGTCTTCGAGCAGCGACGCGGTGTGGCCGGTGCGCGGCGTCAGCAACGACGGTCCCGGTGAAAACAGCCCGGTGCGCGGGTCGTAGAGCTCGGCCTGGGCGACGTCGGTGGTGCCGCCGTCGCGCCCGCCGACGATCAAGATGCGGCCGTCGAGCAGCTCGGTGGCCGAGTGCGCACGGCGGGCAAAGATGGGCGCTGACGTCGACGTCGACGAAAAGATCGGCTCGCTCACGACGGATGGCGGACGGCCAACGACGTCGACATCGGCCTGACAGGCCATCAGCGAAATTTGTGACAGGACAAAGGCGACGAGACCGAAGCAGGATCCGAGCTTCAACCGCGATGCTCCTTGCGCTTCCCGGGACGCCGCAGCACGGCGAGAGCGCACAACGCAAAACCAAAGGGCGCGGCGACGTCTCCGGAGCCGGAGCAGCCCCCGCAGCCAGCTGCTGCCGCGGGGTCGCGCGTGACGTCGCCAGGCCCGTCAACGTAGCGATCGTCCGGCGCGCCGGCAGCGACGTCGATGGTGAAGCGCTGGGCATCGGCGCCGGCGGCGTTCCAGGCGACGAGAACGACGTCCTGTGGGCCCTCCTGGCCGGCCACGGGCGTGAAGCGCACCGCACCCGTGAGCGAGTCGACCTCCATGCCTTTGGGGGCACCGACCAGGGTGTCGCCGACCAGCGTGCCGAGCACCCAGGCCAGCGGGCGGCTGCCGCGGGCGGCGGCGCGGCCGTCGTCGTCGTAGGCGTAGGCCTCGCCGACGCGGGCGGTCTTCTTGGCGGTCGAGAGCACGGCGGGGGCGGCTTCGCCGAGGGCGTCGACCACTTCGATGTCGACGACGCTGGTGCTGGCGAGGCCGGCGTCGTCGACGACGGTGAGGGTGGCCTGGTGGTGGCCGGCGGTGGGGAACGTGTAGGTCGGCGCCGGCTCGTCGCTGCTGCCGCCGTCGCCGAAGTCCCAGTGGACGGCGCTGACGGTGCCGTCGAGGTCGCCGTAGCTACCGGTCAGCGTCGTCGTGAACGGCGCCGTCCCCGAGACCGGTGCGGCCGCGGCCGACACCAGCGGCGGGCGGTTGTCGCCGCGGGCCACCGAGACAAAGGTCTGGTCTGAGCCGACCAGGCCGTTGTCGTCGACGACGGTGAGGCGCACCGACCAGCCGCCGGCGCCGAGGGTGTGGGTGACCTCGGGTCCGTCGGCGGTGGTGCCGTCGCCGAGGTCCCAGTGCAGGGCGGTGATGGGGGCGTCGCCGGCGGCGCAGTCGCAGCGCAGGGTGACCTCGAGCGCGTCGTCGCCGCGGACCTCGGTGGCGACGATGCGGGCGCTGGGCGGGGCGACGTTGGCCCGGGTGGCGACGACGAGCGACGAGGCGCAGCCGCTGGCGCCGAGGGCGTCGATGACCTCGACGCGCACGATGTAGCTCTGGGGCGTCAGGTACGTGTGCTCGACGCGGATGCCCTGTTGCAGCGGGCTGCCGTCGCCGAAGTCCCAGAGCACAGCGACGATGTCGCCGCCACCGCCGGGCAGGCTCTCGCTGGCGTCGGCGACGACGAGCAGGGCGGCGGGGCCGCGCTCGGGGCTGATGCTGACGACCGGCACCGGCGCCGCGGGGATGCCGCCAGCCCCGGCGACGTCGACGACGAACGACAGCGTGTGCTCGCCGGCGGCGTTGCTGGCCGAGACGGTGACGGCGGCGGGACCGCCGCGGGCGGGCACCCAGCCGACGAAGCCCGAGAGGGGATCGACGTGCAGCTCGTCGGGTCCGTCGAGCTTCAACCACACCACCGAGCCACCGCTGGCCTCGAGGGCGCGGCTGCTGTCGACGAGGTAGGGCACGCCGACGGTGGCCGTGGTGCGCGGGGTGGTGGTGATGCGCGGACCGGTGGGGGCCGGGCACGTCGTCGCCAGGGCCGGCTGGGTGTCGAGCAGCGCGCCGTCGACGTAGGCGGCGATGACGGCGGCGTCGCCCTGGCAGTCGCCGGCGTCGACGCGGTAGGTGGCGCGGTAGGTGCCATCACCGAGGTCGACGGCGGCCGAGACGGTGCCGTAGCTGGCGGCGACGCTGACCTGGTGGCCGGCGCCGAGGTCAACGCCGCAGTCGTCGCGGGGCGTGATGACGATGCCGACCGGGGCGTCGCCGCCGCGCACGACGTCGGCGTCGCTGACGACCGTCGAACCACTCGAAGAGATGGTGCCCACCACGAAGCGCAGCGCGGCTTGACCGCTGAGGCCGAGCGAAGGAGCGCTCCAGGCGAGGGTGACGTCGCCGGCCGCGTCGCAGCCAACGGTGACGCGTCCGGCGCCCTGCAGGGTGCCGCTGGCGGCGCTGCTGCCGGCGCTGCCGCCGAGGTCGCTGGCGTCGACGCGGACTGTGCCCGCCGCTGTCGCAGCGCTCAGCTCGAGGGCCACGGGCGCGTCGCTGACGTTGCCGAAGCGATCGAGGGCCACGAAGCGCACGGCGCCCTGGGCGCAGGCCGCGGGGCGCACGGCGTCGGCGATGGCCCGCACGGCGGCGGGCGCACCGGCGGTGGCGCCGAGCGTGAAGCCCACGGCGACGGCGGGGGCGTCGACGAGGGCCGCTCGCAAGAGCTCGGCGCCGACGCGAGGACCGGCGACGGCGCTGGCGACGGCGAGGCCGTCGGCGTCGGCGGTGGCGACGGCGGGCGAGACGCGTCCGCTGCCGCTGACCACGGTGAACGAGACGAGCGCGCCGGGCAGCGGGCGACCGTCGCCGTCGAGCACGCGCACGGCGAGGCGGCGGGCGTAGGCGTTGCCGACGGCGGCGGACTGACCCTCGCCGTCGACGAGGGCGAGCTGCTCGGCCCGGCGGGGGCGGGCGGTGACGGCGACGTCGACGCTGGCCGACAAGCCGTCGGCGGCGACGGTCACGCGCTGGGTGCCGCTCTGGTGGAACACGACCGCCAGGCGAGCCTGGC
>JBKJNL010000710.1:0-2747 GCA_046593615.1 Myxococcota bacterium
GCCGCGAAAAGACCGAGATCCACGCCCTCGTGCCGACCATCGTCATCGACGAGGACTGATCTCGAGCCCGACTCGATCCGACGGGCGGCGGGTTCGCGAGCAAACGGAAAGCGAAACGAAAACGCGCGGCCTGGCCGCGCGTTTCTTCTCGCCGAGCCCTCGCGATCAGCGAGCGTCGGGAGCGAGGTGCAGGGCCACCTGCGTCGTGGTGTCGGGGCCGATGTCGATGGACGAAAAGGCGATGAACGTGTCGTTGCTGCCGTTGCCGACGAGGCTCACGGTGTAGCTGCCGGGCACAAAAGTGCGGCGCAAGGCCGAGAGCGACGTGCACTGCACGGTGGTGACGTCTTCGGCGGTGTCGTGGCCGTTGCGCTGCACGGCGAGGGTCAGCTCGGTGATGCCTTCGACGCCGCAGGAGGTGCCGGTGAAGTCCCAGACGGCCTCGACGTCGGCGAACGACTCTTCGTCGCGGGGCAGGGCGATCTCGCCTGCTTCGACGAGGTCGTTGGCAAAGACGGCGGTGGCGACGGTGGCGCCGTAGAGGTGGATCGACTCGCCGTGGTAGCGGCCATAGGCGTCGAGGTTCAGGGTCCAGTTGCCTTCGCGCAGGTTGTCAAAGGTCGCCCCGGCGGCGTTTTCGCAGGTGAACGTGTCGCGCACGATTTCGCCGTCGTCGCTCTCGAGCTCGACGTCGATCTCGTCGACGCCGGCGATCCGGCAGCTCTCGATCGCCGACTGCGCGGGGTAGAGGAAGGTCCAGAAGAAGCCGAGGCTGCCGGTCTCGACGCGGGGCTCGACCTGGGCGTTGATGGGGGCGAGCACCACGACGCCGGCGTCGTTCTCGACGCCGCCCTCGACGCGGATGGAGAAGCCGCCCGAATACAGCAGGATGTTGTCGCGGCTGTAGGCGTCGATCTCGAGCTCGTAGCGGTCGTTGAAGAAGTCGGTGAGGACCAGGCCGCCGCCGACGCACGGCTCGCCGTCGATCTCGTCGAAGAGCTGGCCGTCGCGGAAGATGGCGATGTCGAGCTCGTCGACGCCGGCGAAGTCGCAGTCGGGCTCGCCGTTGAAGGACCAGTCAAAGGCGATGTCACCGATCGGGTCGGGGGGCGGATCGCGGTCGACGACGACGCAGCCCGAGGCGGCAGCGACGAGAGGGGCGATCAAGGCCAGGAGCTGCTTTGTCATGTGGGGGCAGACGCCCTGCTCTCGCCGTCGATTCACATGAGAAAGGTGCGTCATTTTGAGAGCTTGCCGTTGTTTGTGCCCGGCCGCACGGATCCTGCCGGGCCCCAGCGGCCCTCGGGCAGTCGGCGCGGTCAGCGCTTCTCGCCGCTGTGGGGGTTCATCATGCCGGGCATCGCGTTCTGGCCGCTGGCCTTCCAGGGCGGCACCTTGGAGCCCTGCTGGGCCGGGTCGCTGAGGGGCGACGGCAGCGGCTCGACCACCCGCTCGATCTTGGCGGCCTTGCGCAGGCCGGCGGTCAGCTCATCGACGCGCTGCATGAACGCTTTGACCTTCTCGCGCTCGGCGATGATCGCCTTTGCTTCCTTCTCGGGGAGCGTGCGGCCTTTGGTGACGCCGCCGGCGCGGACGATGTGCAGGCCGCGCTCGGTCTGCACCGGACCGGCGATCTCGCCGGCCTTTTGCGTGAACGCCACCTGCTCGATCTCGGGGAACAAGTCGCCCTTCTTGAAGACGCCGAGGTCGCCGCCGCGGGCGCGGGTGGCGCTGTCGTCGCTGCGCTCGCTGGCGACCTTGGCAAAGGTCTTGGCGTCTCTGCCGACGACGAGGGCCTTGATCTCCCGGGCGCGGGCCTGCGCCTCGGCGACGACGTCGGCGGGGGCGTCGCGCGCGAGCTTCACAAGGACTTGTGAGGCCGTGGCGGTGTCGGGGACGACGAAGACGGCCTTGTTGGCGAGGTAGACCTTGTCGATGAGCTCGGGGGACGGCGCCGGCATCTCGGCCTCGAGCGCCTTTAACAGCTTGCCGATGGCGATGTCGGCCGTGACGTCTTTGGCAAAGGTGGCTTCGTCGGTGCCGAGCTTCTGCAGCACGTCGTCAAGGGTCTTGCCCTTGGGCAGCGTCTTCACCATCTCGTCGCGGGTCTTTTTGGCTTCGGCGTCGTCCGGCCAGACGTTGCGGCGGCGGGCTTCGTTGCCGAGCAGCACCCGCTCGATGAGCTTCTCGTAGGCCGGCGATTCAAACGCGTCTTTCATTTCGCCGTCGAGCATCTCGGGCGGGATGCCGGCCAGCGCCGCGGCCTGCGACATCGTCCGTTCGATGTCGGCCTTGGTAAAGGCCTGGCCGTCGACCTTGAGCACCACCGCCGTGGCCGGCAGGGGCGCGATGTTGCTGCGGGCCACGGCGCCACCGCCATGTCCGCCGCCGGGGCCGGGGCCGCCCGCGCCGGGCAGGTGGGGCGAGGGCGTGCCGGGCGGAGCCTTGCCGAGCTTGGCGTCTTCGCCACGCGAGAGCGCGTCGTGCTTGGCCTTGATCTTTTCGCCGATGACGGTCGACGCCGGGCCGGCCTGCTGGGCGGACGGCTCGGCGGGCTTCTGGTCGCCGCAGGCGGCGGCGCCGAAAACGACGACGCCAACGAAGACCCCAACGAAGACGCCGGCGACGGAAAAGGCCAGCGCAGGGACAGACAGACGCTTCATCCACGACCTCTCAACGAACCAACGACACGAATTCCGCAGACCACAACCCGCTGACAACGGCGGATCCTCCCACGACGTGCAGGT
>JBKJNL010000797.1:0-7566 GCA_046593615.1 Myxococcota bacterium
AAAGGCCAACGTTGGCGAGGCCTACCCCGCCTCGCCCGGCGGCGTCGCCGACAGCCACATCCGCCCCCGCTTCGACGCCGTGTTCCGCCACGCCCATTCGCTGAAGGGCATGGGCGCGGCGATGGGCTTCCACCGCTTCGCCCTCCTCGCCCACCACCTCGAAGACCTCGCCGACCTCGGGCGCCAGGGACGCACCCTGCCCGCCGAGGCCTATGACCTGCTGCTCGAAGGCTGCGACGTCCTCGAAGAATGCGTCGACCTCGTCTCGCAGGGCGCCGAAGACCCCGACGCCAAAGACCTCGCGCTGCGCGTGGCCGCCTTTGTCGAGCAGCTCAAAGTCGGCAGCGATCCGCGCGGCGGCATCGTCGACGCAACGACTGCGACAGCGCCTCCTGCGACGACGACGGCGACCACAACGACGGCGACCACAACGACGGCGACCACGCCGCCTCCGCCGACGCCAGAGCCAGCGGCCCTGCCCCGCGGCGGCGTGGTGTTGCGCGTGAAGATCGCCGCCGACGCGACGCTGCCGCTGGTGCGCGCGTTCGTCGTGCACCGCTCCCTCGCGGCCATGGCCGGTTGGATCGACACCCACCCGCCGCCCGAGGCGCTGCGGCAGAAAGAGCTCCCCGAGTTCATCGCCCAGCGCACCTTGACCGTGCGCTTCGACGCCAGCGTCGACGTCGCCGCCGTCGTCGCCGCCGCCAAAGCCGGACAAGGCGTCAAAGAAGTCGTCGTCGTCGAAGCCGAAGCCGAAGCCCTCGCTGCCTCAGGCGGCGCCAGCGCCGATGCCAAAGACGAAAAAAAAGCCGCCGTCGCCGACGACGACCGCACCGTGCGGGTGCGCACCGCGCTGCTCGATGACCTGATCGACTCCGTCGGCGAAGTGCTGTTGGCCCGGTCGCGCTTGCGCACCCTGGCCGCGCGCTTCGATGAGCCCGAGCTGTCGGACCTGGTCGACGAGGTCGACCGGCTCACGCGCGAGCTGCACGGCCGCGTCGTCGCCGCGCGCATGACGCCGCTGTCGTTCATGGCCGAGCGCCTGCCACGCGTGGTGCGCGACCTCGCGCGGCAGCAGCACAAGACCGTCGACTTCACGATGACCGGCATGGACATCGAGCTCGATCGGGCGATCCTCGACGAGCTGCAGGCGCCGCTCATCCACATGCTGAGAAACGCCGTCGACCACGGCCACGAAGGCAACGACGCCCGCGTGGCCCGCGGCAAGCCGCCGACGATGAAGCTGGCCATGCGCGCGGTGCGCGATCGCGATCGCGTGCTGCTCGAGCTCGAAGACGACGGCCGCGGCATGGACCCGGCCCGCGTGAAGCAAAAGGCCATCGACAAAGGTCTCATCGATCGCGCGCGCGCCGACCTCTTGACCCCCGCGCAGGTGCTCGAGCTCGTGTGCCTGCCGGGCTTCTCGACCGCCGAGCAGATCACGGAGACCAGCGGCCGCGGCGTCGGCATGGACGTCGTCAAAGCCACTCTCGAGAAGCTCGGGGGCGCGCTGCGCATCAAGAGCGCGCCGGGCGCCGGCACGATGATCACGCTCGAGCTGCCGCTGACCGTCGCCATCATCCAGGTGCTGGTGATCGATCTGGTGGGCGCTGCGACGTCGGCGACATCGACGATGGCGTTGGCGCCGCTGTCGTCGTCGTCACTGACCTCGGGCGTCGTCGATCGCGTCGAAGGACCGGGCTACGTGATTCCCGTGGCCCGCGTCGAGCGCGCCCTGGCCGTCGACGATGCGGCGGTGTCGCGGGCTTCGTCGCGCAGCTTCTTGCGGGTGGGCGAGCGGCTCGTGCCTTTCTATGACCTCGCCATGCTCCTCGGCCTGCGCCCTGCCGGACCCGTCCCCGCCAACGGCACCGCCGTCGTCGTCGGCGCCAGCGGTGGCGTCGGCGGCGTCCTCGCCTTTCGCGTCGAGCGCATCGTCGGCCAGGAAGAGGTCGTCGCCAAACCCCTCGGCGCGCCGCTGTCGGCGCTGTCGTTCGTCGCCGGCGGCGCCATCCTCGCCGACGGCCGCGCGGCCTTTTTGCTCGAGCCCCAACGCCTGATCGACGACGTCGCCGGCGACCGCCTGCCGGTGCCCGATGGCATGCGCGCCGCACAGGTGGGGTAGGGTGGCCGCCGTGAACGCTCCGTCCGCCAGCGCGCTCGTGGAGCAGGTCGTCGAAGCCGGCGCCCAGGAAGCCGCGAGCGCCCTCGGTCGCCTGCTGCGCGTCGCGGTCCACGCCGACGCCGCCACCCACCTCGACCTCCGCCAGCTGTCGGCAGCCCATGGGCCGCGGGCCGTCGTCATCGCCTTCCAGGCCAGCGGCGGCGTCGCCGGCACCCTCGTCCTCGTCGTCGACGACGCTGTCGCGGGGTCCCTCGCCGGACGGCTCACCGGACCGCCCAGGGCGGTCGCCGCGGGCCAGGCCGGCAGCGACGACACCCTGGGAGTGGGCGGCCTCGGGGCCCTCGCCGAGCTCGGCAACATCGTCGCCTCGGCGTTCTTGAACGGCGCCGCCCGCGTCGTCGGCCGCACCTGCCTGCCCTCGGTCCCTCGCCTGGTCCACGACGTCACCGCCGACGCCGTCGCCTCGGTGCTGCCGGTGATCGCGGCGGGCAGCGTCGCCGTGCCGGTGGCCACGCTGCGCCTGCCGGAGCAGTCGTTCAGCCTCGTCTTTGCCGCCTCCTGACGCGCGCTCCGGAGGGCCGTCGCGCGCCGCGCGCGTGCGAAGGGCCGGCGCCGACAGCCCCGAGCGCGGCAGATCGGCTCCCGAGCACGCCATGCAAGCAGCTGAAAACGCTCGTCTTTTCTAGATCGTCGCCGACCGCGCCGAAATGAGGCCGTCCGGGCTATTTCCGGCAAGCCCATTCGCCTTGCGGAGCCTCCGATGCGCATCACCGACAGCAACATCAAAGCGTTCACGACCGCCATCGCGGCCACGCCGACCAAAGCGATCGACGACCAGAACGTTCTCCAGCTGCTGGCGGTGGTCGCTGACAAGGCCGGCCTGTCAGGCGCCGCCGCGCTGACGCAGCTGCAGCGCCCCGGCATGGGACGCCAGCAACAGTTCGACCTGGCCCTCGCCGGCCTCAGCCCCCGCGAGAAGCTCGACCTCGTCGAAGTGCTCGACAACGGCGGCTTCCAGCTCTCGCCCGGCGCCAAGAATTTCCTCGAGGCCCTGGTCGGCCGCGTGGCCTTCAACGCCAACGAAGGCACGCTGACGAACCCCACCGGCCCTGCGCCCGGGGGAACGGGCCCCGTGCGCCCGACGCCGACGCCGACGACTCCCGGCGTGCTCACGCTCAAGGGCCAGGAGATAAAGCCCGAAGACAAGATCGTTTCGACGCCGAGCCACAACATCCAGCTGGCCACCGTCGTCGGCGGACAGGCCCTGCCCGACCTGCGCCTCTCGCGCCGCACCATCGGCGACCCCGAGCAGAAGACCACCATCGTCGACGTCGCCGCCCTCGCCGCCGCGCCGTCGACCATCAGCAAGGCCGCCGACTTCAAGGCCCTCGTCGCCAAGCTGCAGACCGACAACAAGGCGTTCCTCGCGCCCGACAAGACCGCGCTGCTCGCCAAGCTGCCGGCCGAAGACAAGAGCAACTACGCCGTCCTCAACATCACCGGCCGCCGCACCGAGCAGTTCTTTGGCGAGGTCGGTCGCCTGATCGGCCAGACCGGCATGAACGCCGCCGAGCAGAAGCAGGCCCGCGTCGACATGAACGCCGCCTTTCGCGACGCCTTTCGCGGCCGCACCGCCGACTTCGACAAGGCCGACACCGGCACCTACTGGAGCTACGGCCACGACGAGCCCTTCGTCCACGTCTTTGAAAAGATGCGCGACGCGCTCCCCGCCGGCGACCCCAAGCGCAAGTTCATCCAGAACCAGATCGATTTCATCTTTGCCAACAAGTACGTGCCCAACGGCAAGGTCAACGAGAACGACGCCGAGCACAGCCTCGGGCTCGTCGCCATCGACAAGAATTCTCGCCACACCGTCTCGATGACCGTCGGCAGCGAGACCGCCAACCGCGTCGCCTACGAAGTCCTGCAGATGCCGGCGTCGGTGGGTGGCGCAGATGCCGGCCGCTACGCCTACCGCGACGGCACGCAGGTCTTCTGGGAGGGCACCCGCACCGAGATCCCCGCGGCCGACGCCGGCAAGCTCAAGGGCACGGCCGTGACGACGGAGAACCTCACCTTCCGCCGCAAAGACAACACCGAGCAGCTGCGCCAGAATTTCCGGTACGACTGGGACGGCAACGGCATGCTCAACACCAAGGACATCGACACCGGCTGGTGGGGCCACTGCGACATCAAGGCGCTGATGGAGACCATCCTCGCCGACATGAAGGGCTCGGCGGGCGTCAGCGAGTACCGCTCCGACACAAAGGCGGTCACCGAGTATTCAAAGGCGATGCAGCTCGAAGGCCTGGCCGCGCTGTTGAACTTCGACGACGTCTACCAGTCGACGACGTCGGGCTCGCGCACCAGCTTCGGCACCACCAACTTCGCCGGCGCCCGCTACGACAACCGGCCGACGGTCATGGCCCTGCAGACGACCGGCAGCGCGATGAACCTGCCGATCCGTTTGACCGAGCTCTCCGAGAAGGGCGACTCGACCAAGAACGTCGACGTCAACGCCATCTTCTCCGACAAGATCGCCGACGCCAAGAAAGAGAGCTTCACGGCCAACAAGGACCTGAAGCGCATCGACCAGGGCGACATGCACGTCGTCGACGGCGCCGGCCGCAAGATCGAAGGCACCACCGACGGCTACTCCTTCGACAGCCGCGGCTGGCCGGTCGAGAGCAAGACCGTGTTCGAGCTCGACCTCAACGCCACCGCCGGCGCCAAGGTCATCATCGGCACCGAGCTCGCCGACGTCGATGCCCGCAAGCTGGTTCGCTACTACTTCGACCCGGCCACAAAGATGGTCTCGCGCGTCGACACCCAGTTCGTGCAGAAGCCCGGCTCAACCACCTACGAAGCCGTCGAAGGCGTCGCGCGCAACGTCGGCACCCTGAAGGGCGTCGAGCTCTCCAAGGAGATGGAGGCCGGCGACGACGTCAAGAACAAGCTCAAGATGCTCGAAGACGCGGTGCGCACCGGCGGCAAGATCGCCACCGACAGCGACACCAAAGACCAGGTCTGGAACGGCGAGGTGCACGCCGTGCGCTTCAACACCGAGTGGCGCAGCGCCGACGGCAAGTGGGAGCGCGTGGGCGTCAACGTCGACGCCACGTTCGGCAACGGCAAGGTCGGCTCGTTCCTCCACCAGCTCGACGACGACGGCAACGTCGTCGACTCGATGGAGCTCAAGGCCGCCGTCGACTTCTACTGGATGGACCAGCCGCGCATCGCGCCGCTGATCTCCGAGCGCGGCAACTGGTACGTCAACGAAGGCATGCTGAACCGCGGCGTCATCGACCTCGGCGCCGGCAAGGCCGCGTCGCTGGGCGCCCTGCAAGACCTCAACGATTTGATCTATCTTGGATTGAAGGCCAAGAACAACGAGAAGGTCTTTACGATCGTGCACGAGGGCAAGCGCCTTGTGTATCCCAACAAGACCGAGTGGGAGGCCGACATCGCCCGCATCCGCGCCTTTGAGGCCGGCACCGCCGGACCCGTCGGTCCAGGCAGCGGCGGCACGACGAACCCGAACAAGGTGACGGCGGCTTCGACGCCGAACCTCTCGGTGCCCGACAACGATCCAAACGGCGTCACGGATACGATCAAGGTGACCAACGCCGGCACTTTGAAAGACATCAAGATCAAGCTTGATGTGCGCCATTCCTATGTCGGCGACCTCGACGTGAAGCTCATCGCGCCCAACGGCACCGAAGTGAAGCTGCACGCCCGCGGCGGCCGCGGCACCCACGACCTCGTGGGAACCTACGGCGCCGACCTGCGCGCCGTCGACGACCTCAAGAAGCTGGTCGGCACGTCGGTGGCCGGCGACTGGAAGCTGAAGATCGTCGACCTCGAAGGCCAGGACACCGGCAACCTCGCCGCCTGGTCCCTCGACATCGACGTCTGATCCCGTGTCCGGATGATTTTGCCGACGGCGTCGGCTGCATCATCCGGCCACGGAATGTACTTTGCCCTCGCGGGCGCCCTTTTCCGCTGCGCTCCGCTCGCGATGAAGTCAGCAAAATCAACCATCATCGGGGGACGCGTGCTCGTCCGGTGAGCAGGTGAGCAGGTGTGTGAAGGGGGCCGTGAGGCCCCCTTTTCGTTGCCTGCCACGTGCCGGCTCCGCTCGCGTCAACCGAGGCGCTCGAGCCGGGCGGCCGGAAAGGCGAGTCGTCGCGCCGGCGCTGCTACGTTTTTTCATGCGCTTCTGCCTGGCTCTCGCGATCGTTGGGTTGGCTCACCTCGCTGCACCGGTGAATGCCCAGGAACCCGCTGGCTGCCCAGACGTTGAGTGGGTGTCAGTCACGATGAAAACACCCTACACCCGCGAGGTCGCCGACGTCGTCCCGTCGGTGTGGCTGCCGAGCTTGCTGCTGCCGTGCCCGTCGGTCGGCTGGTCCATCGGTCAAGGTCAAATCACCGCGCCCATGGGTGACGCCAGCTCAGGCAACGTCGCCCTCGCCCACTCGGTCTGCATCGGGCTGTGCTGGCTGCCGGCGGTGATTTCGATTGTTGGAATCCCCCTCTTGCTGCTCGAGCAGATGTACATCGCACCGGTGTCGACCTTGAACGCCCTCGATCGCGACGTGCGCTGTGGCCGGGCCCTGCCCGGCGGCGCGGCCCAGCCGCCGCGGGCGCTGCCGACGACGAAGCCCGGCCCGCTGCCGCCGGCCGATCCCAGCGAGACCGGCGAGCGTCCCGAGCGGCTGCTGCCGTCGTCGTCGTCGTCGACGCGGCGCGATGAGCCGCTGCCGCCGCCGGCTGGATCCCGCCCGGCGCCGCCCGACGTCGACGGACCCCGGCGCGCGCCCATGGCGTTCTAAAGGCCTGTCCCGGTCAGCAGCCTGATTTCGCTGCGAAATCAGGCGGTTGAGACACGTGGATCTTGGGAACCCGGGGCCGCGCGGCGGTGTCTCCTGGGGTGATGCCAGTCGGCGCTACCATCCGCGGCGTGAATGCCCGCCCTGCCCGAATCGACGCTGCTGTCTCCGCAGTCGCTGACGACGCCGCCGTGGTCGTCGTCGACCGCTTGCCTGCCGCTGGCGGTGCGCCTGCTGCGCGCGGCGCCGGCAGCGCCCACGACGGAGCCGAAGAAGCCCTCGCCGCCCGCGCCGCCGCCGGCGACGCCGGCGCCTTTGACGCCCTCGTCACCCTGTTTGGCGGCCGGGTGTTCTCGGTGGCCTTGCGGCTGTTGCAGGATCGCGGCGAAGCCGAAGACCTGGCGCAAGAGGTCTTTGTCGCCCTGCACCACCACCTGCCGGAGTTCCGCGGCGAGAGCCGGCTGTCGACGTGGATCTACCGGATCACCAAGAACCGGGCGCTCAACCGCCTGAAGTTCTTGAAGCGCCGGCAGCACGGCTCCCAGGTCGACGTCGACGACCCCGCCGTCGCCCGCCACGTCCGCGACCCCGACACCGGCCTCGGCGAAG
>JBKJNL010000967.1:0-3201 GCA_046593615.1 Myxococcota bacterium
TCTCGTGAGCATACAATCCTGGAAAGTGGTTGCTGAGCATCGTGAACAGCACGGGCAGCGTCAGGTAGTGGTTGTGCGTCGAGCGCTGCTTGGCGCGATAGCCGTAGGAGGCATCGACGGGCTCGCCGGCCTTTGTCGCCGCCACCATGTGACGCGTCGACGGGATGATGCGAAAGAACACGTTGCTGGCCATGATGGTCCCGAGCATCGCCCCGACCTGCAGGAACACCGCCCGCGGTGAAAAGACCTGCAGCAATCCGTATGCAACAGCGGTGATCATGACGAGGCCGAAGACGCCGAACCAGCGGTTGTTTTTGATGATCGGCGTGCGGCACATCAGATCATAGACACCGAGCCCGGCGAGCAGCAGCCCGAGCGAGATGGCAACCGCCTCACCGTGGCTCAGCGTCGACGTTGCCTCGACGAGCATGGCCCGGCCACCGGCGTAATAGACGATGACCAGCAACAAGAAGCCGCTGATCCACGTCGAGTACGACTCCCACTTGAACCAGTAGAGCGTGGGCGGCAGCTCGTTCTGCCTCAACGTCTTGCGCTTCACGACCTCGTAGAAGCCGCCCGAGTGGGTCATGTAGAGTTCGCCGACGACGTCGCCCTCGCGCGGCTTGAGCGGCTTCTCGAGGTGGCTGTCGAGCCACATGAACAAGAACGAGTCGCCGATCCACATGATGGCCGCGATGACGTGGGCCCAGCGGACGACGACGTTGAGCCACTCTTGGAGATACGCCGGCATGGTGCCTTCTCCCACAGCCGCCCCGATGACGGAACGCCCAGCGACGGAAAGCCCAGCGACGGAAAGCCCGTCGACGGAAAGCCTGGCTTCGGTCAGCCCGTGAGCAGCGCAGCGAGCTTCTCGCGCTCGATCTTGGCGTTGTGGCGCTTGTCGACGGGGAAGGAGCCAGCGAACTGCTTGAGCTCGTCGACGCCCGCGCAACCCGGCCACGAACGCAGCTCGTCGAGGCTGGGCATCAAGAGGCTCTTGCCCCGGTCCTCGACAAAGACGACGGCCTTCTGGCTGCCGCGCTCGCCGACGCCGACGAGGGCGGCCCGGTGGTCGCCGCCTTTGACGCCGGCCTCGACGACCGCTTCGACGCACACCGAATGCAGCACGGTGCCGTCGGCCTTGACCACGCGATGACCCTTGCGGCCGCAGAACCACAGGCGGCCGTCGTCGTCGACGAAGCCCACGTCGCCCATGCGGTGCCAGACGTCGTCGCCGTCTTTGATCTTCGACAGTGCGTTGGCCCGCGCCCCTTTGTCGTCGGCGCTTGCGCTCTTGCCGGCGTCGCCCTTTGCGGAGTCGTACGCCCGCGTGACGCACGGTCCCTTGACGACGATCTCGCCGGCGGCCCCGGGGGCCATGACGACGGCGTCGGCCATGTCGGCGATGGCCTCGTCGGTGATGTCGATGATCCTGACGGCGATGCCGGGCGCCAGCGTGCCGACGCAGGTGCCGCGACCGGCGCGCGTCAGCGCCGCCGTCTGCTCGACGACCGCGCGGCCGCTCATGAAGGCCACGGGCAAGGCCTCGGTGGCGCCGTAGGGGGTGAAGACATCGCCGTCGGGCAAGGCCTGCAAGAGGCGCTCGTGCAGCTGCGGCCGCACCGGCGCCCCCGCCGTCAAGATGCGCTTCAATCCGCTCAGCTTCTCGTTTTGCAAAACGAGGAAGTGGGAGAACGGCTCCCACAACGCCGGCGACGCAAACGCCGACGTCGCCGGCTTGCCCGCCCCCGTTCTGAGCGCCGCCAGGATCTTCTCCGGCTTGGCCTGTGCGGGCACGCGGAAGTCCATGTCGGGGAACACCGCCGTCGTGCCCATCGCCACCGAGAACAGGGCGAAGGGCAGGAAGCAGCAGACGTCGACGTCGCCGCGGGTGATGCCGAACATGTCGCGGATGCTCGTGGCCTGGGCCATCAACATGCCGTGCGTGTAGAGCACGCCCTTGGGCGCGCCCGTGCTCCCCGACGTGTAGAGGACGGCCGCGGGCTCAAACGCGGTCTGCCGGTGCATCGCCTGGTAGGCCTCGCGCCGACCGTCTCCCTCGGGCGCCATCGACAGCGAAAGAGCGCCGGGAAACCAGCCGTCGACGACGACGTTGACCTTGACCGATGAAAACGCTTCTCGCCGCAACAGGCGCAGCACCTGGGCCTTTCTGATGCCCACCAGACCCCGCGGCTTCTGCTCGCGCACACAAGCGGCGACGCTGTCGATGCCCATGCCGGGGTCGATGAGCACCGGCACCGCGCCCAACTGAAACAGGGCGTTGACGAGGACGACGAAGCGCGGGCCGTCGGCGACGAACAGGGCCACGCGATCGCGGGGCTTGAGACCGAGGCGGGCCAGACGCGAGGCCGCCTTTGCGATGGTCGTCGACAGCTCGCCAAACGTCAGTTGCTCGCCGGTCTTGACGTCGACGAGCGCGAGCAGGTCGGGGTCTTTGCGGGCGACCTCGTGGATGAGGTCGCAGGCGTTGGGCTGGTGGTGGGCGACGGCGTCGACGATCTCACGCGCGCTGCGGTGCGTCTCTTCGCCGTCCATCACGCGGCGGCCGTGGGTGACGACGGTGACGAAGGTGACGACGACGACGGTGACGACGACGCTGCTGGGGAGCCAGCATGGCGATCGAAGAACGCGGTGATGAGCGGCACGATGCGCTCGTGGGCGTCTTCGACGACATAGTGACCGCAGTCCTCCCAGGCGTGGACCTCGGCGCGCGGGAACTCGACCTCGAAGCGCTTGCGGAACTTCGGCGTGAAGCACCAATCGGCGTCGCCCCAGAAGAGGGCCACGGGTTTGTCTTTCAACAAGGTAAGATCTTTCTCAATGCGCGCCAACTCATCATACGACGGATGCGTCGGCTTCAGCGGAATGTCTTCGACGAAGCGCAGCGTGGCGATGCGATCATGCCAGTTGCCATAGGGCGCGAGCAGGCCGGCTTTGACGACGGCGGACATGCGCTCGTGTTTCTCGACGCCGCGGTAGATGGCGGCGCCAGCGAAGCCGTTCAGGCCCCGGATCGCCACGGCCCCGAACAGGGGAATGCGGCACGAGCGGATCGAGGGCGGAATATCCTGGGACAGGAAAGCCGCGGTGTTCATCCACACAATGGAGTCGATCTTATCGGGCATGCGCCCAGCGACGCCGGCGGCGATGCAGCCGCCCCAGTCGTGGCCGATGACCGAG
>JBKJNL010000995.1:0-5350 GCA_046593615.1 Myxococcota bacterium
ATCGCCGACGCCGCCGCCGAAGCCCGCTTCGCGCGCGTCCGCTCGTTTGTCGAAGCCGCAGCCGCGCGATCCGGGGGAATGAAGAAGTGGCTGAACGCCGTCGATCACGACGGCGACGACGTCGTGGCCCGACGCAAGGCGTTGTTCGCGGCCTGACCGCTTCGCTGGCGATGGCCCTTGCCCATTTCGTTTTCGTCTTGGTTTCGTTTCGTTCGTTGTTGCTGCGCGCTGAGGTGACCTCATGACCGACTCCACCGACCACGACGACGGCGCGCCTGCTGCGCAGGGGCTGCGCTTCGAAGACGTCGAAAAGGCCCTGCGCAGCTTCGACCCCAACGCTCCGTCGTTGTTGCAGCGGCTGCTCGACGAGGACGACCCGGTCGACAAGGACCCGCCGGACGGCGCGCAGACCACCCGCGACCTCGAGCAGGCGCTGACCGCCGCGCGCCGCAAGCGCACCAAGCAACTGCGCATCAAGAGCTCCACCGACGTGTGGCGAAAATTCCTGACGCAGAAGGGGCCGCTGCCGCCGCGTTTCCAGGCCTCTGACGTCGTCACCGACCTCTACCTGAACGGCGGCGCTGCCGGGCGGGCCATGGCCCTGCGCTGCCTCGACGAGGTGCAGTGGAAGATCGGCTTCTTTGGCGCGGTCAAGCGCATCGGCAAGCTCGCCGAAGAACGCCACGACGCCGTCGCCTGGGCCGCCGTCTACGGCCGCATCCACGGCAGTTATCAGTCGCCGTCGGCGGCCACGCGCACGTACATGGGCAAGCGGGCCTGGCGCTTCTTGCGCGACCTCGGCCGCGCGGCTCCCGAGCTGTACCCGTGGTGGGGCGCTGAGTACCTGCTCCGCGACGGCGGCCACCCGGCCGCGAGCAAGATCACGACGAGCTTTCAGGCAAAGAGCTACGGCATCCCCGCCGGCTTGCACGACGCCTGGAAGCTCAAGCCCGAGCCGCTGCTGCTCATCGTGCAGGGCGCGCCCCAGCCAAACGCCGTCAAGACCGCCTGGACCGCGCTCAAGAAGCTGCACGCCGAAGCCGCCAAAGAGCCCTCGGCGGCCTGGGTGAAGACACTCATCGCCGACGACAACGACGCCCGCCACGACATCTTTGTCGAGATCGCCAAGAAGTCGCCGGCGTTCTCGACCGCGCAGCTGCCGGCACTCGGCCTGCTGCAGCCGGTGCTGCGGCTGTTGTTGAGCGGCTCCAAAGAGGCTCGCGCGTTTGCCATCGAGGTGGCCCGCGCGAACCCGAAGGAGCTCGCGCCGGCGCAGCTCGTCGACTTCGCCAGGCGCTCCGGCGAAAAAGAAGTCACGGCGCTCGCCAAGGACGTGCTCACGGCCATCAAGCCGCGCGACCTCGGGCCCGGCCTGCTGAAGACCATGTTGGGCGTCGAGGGGCTGCAGCCCTTCGCTGAGAAATCGTTGCTCGAAGCGTTCTCGGTCGCCGAGCTCGGCGAGCCGCTGTTGATCGACCTCGCCTACGACGACGACAACGGCGGCCACGAGCTGTTCTTGAAGCTCGACAAGAAGCACCAGCTGCCGGCGTCGATCTGGAAACGCGTCCTCGAGGACGACCGCCTCGAGGACGACTACAACCTGCCCGACGAAGCCATCGCTGCCTTTCAGAAATTGAAGAACGAAGACATCGGCGCCGACTGGCTCCTCGACATCCTCGTCAAGCGCAAGGACAAGCTGGCCTCGGAGATCGAGAGCTGGCTCGAAAAGGCCAAGAGCTTCGCCGGCCTCAGCGAGCAGGGCGCCGTCGAACGCGTCAAAGGCCTGCTGTTCGATCGCGATTTGCAGTCGGTGGCCCTGGCCATCCTCGGCAACAAGAACCTGGTGAACCCCAAGCAGCTCGGCATCCCGTGGCTGCTGGCGCTGGCCAAGCGCAAAGATTCGACGCTTCAACAGTTCGCCAACCGAACGCTGTTGGAATCGATGGTCCCCGCCGACTTCAGCCCCGACGGCGTTGGCCAGGCCGGAGCAGGCGACAAAAAGAAGGGCGAGCAGAAGCTGTTCGAGATGGCGTTGTCGTCGACGGAGGCCGAGCCGCTTCGTCGGTTTGCGCAGACGTTCTTGCGCTGCCACCACCCCGAGATCGGCGAGCAGCAGCCCGAGGCCAAGCTCATCGGCTTGAAGCCGCAGATGAAGCGCGAGGCGTACACGCTCGAGCGCATCTGGCCGGGGTTGCGCGACGTCCACGACGACGTCCGCAAATTCGCCGTGGCCATCGCCAGGGTCGAGCTGCGCCGCTGGAACGCCATGGCCCGTCTCGGCGAAATCGCCGACACCGACGCCGTCGACGTCCGCCGCTTGGCCCTCGACGCCATGCTCAAAGCGGGCGACCCCGCCGCCGACCCCGCCGCCACCGCCACCGTCGACGAGCTCTTGCCCGAGGTGGTGTTTCCCCTCGTCGAGTCGCGCCGCCGCCCGGTGCGCGAGGCCGGCATGGAGCTCATCCGCCGCCACTACGCGCAGCTCGGCGGGCAAGAGCGCCTGGCCTGGTTGATGACGACGGCCGACCGCGAGGTGCGCCTGTTCGCGGTGCGCCTGCTCTGGGAAAAGCACCGCCCGCGTTCGTTCCCGGCGTCGTGGAAGCCCAAGGTCAACGTGCTCGACGCGTCGATCTTCCAGGTCGGCGCCGACGGCACGTCGGATGGCAAGCGCGGCCGCTTCGACGACGCCGACGCCCTGCGCTGGTTCTTGCGCCGCGTGATGTTCGCCCTGCCCCCCGGCCGCGACAAAGAGGCCCGCTCGAACGATGAAGGGGGCGGGGCCTACAAGCGGATTTCGTCGTCGGTGGCCAAGCGCCGCGTGGTGCAGATCGTCCGCGACCTGGCCGTCGACGACGCCGCTTTCGCCGAGCTGGTGCGGCCGCTCCTCGAAGAGATGAGCGCCTCCATCGCCGACGGCGAGTGGCAGGCCTGCCTGCAGGCGCTGTGCGCCATCGACGCCGTGCACGGCAAGCCGGCTCCGTCTGCTTCTTCTTTGTCTTCGTCTTCGTCTTCTTCTTCTTCGACCGCCGCGGCGGAGTAACTCGCGCGCACCCGCTTCGGCGGAGCGCGGCAGGAGACAGTCATGGCCGGTCCCTTTCTCGGACATTTTGAAAAGGTCCAGGCGCTCGCCGCCACCGCCCGCCTCGTCGCGGTCGGCGGCCGTCGCGCCCGCGGTGATTCGGCGGTCACGCTCTTCGACCACGTCGCCAACAAGCACAAAGCCGCGCTGCCCCTGCCGTGCGCGGTCAACGCCCTGGCCACGGGCACCGCCAACAAGGCCACCTTCTGGCTCGTCGGCGGCGACGACGGCATCGTCAGAAAGATCGACGACGAAGCCAAGGTGCTGGGCGAGGTCAAGCTCGCGGCGCCGATCGCCGCGCTGGCCCTGCACGTTGCCAAAGACGCCATCGTCGTCGTCGCCGCTCTCAAAGACGGCAGCGTCGCGACCCTCGACGGCAACCTCGCCATCACCGGCACAAAGACGTTGTCGTCGCGCCGCCTGCGCTGCGTGGCCGTCGACGCCACCACCATCGCCGCCAGCGGCGACGACGGCGTCGTGCGCCTGCTCGCCCGCTCGCTGCAGGGCGAGGTACGCGAGCTCTCGGGACACGACGGCGGCGTCAACGCGCTCGCGTTCTTGCCGCGCGACGGTCGCCTGGCCACCGGCGGCGACGACGGCACCATCCGCCTCTGGTACCTGACCGGCGCGCCCGATTGCGAAGTGCGCGGCGCCGACGCCTCCGGCCACGCCGGCGGGTTGCGCGGCCTCGTGCACGTCTCGTCTGGCGAAGCCGCCGCAAACGATCCGGGCGGCACCACGCAAGACCGCCTCTACTCCGTCGGCGTCGACGGCAACCTGCGCGCCTGGCGCCTCGAAGATCGCAAGAAGCCCCGCACCGACGAGGTCGGCGACGTCGCTGTTGCAGCAGGCGCAGCAGGCGCAGCAGGCGGACTCACCTGCCTGTGCGTCGTCGAGAAGCAGAGCGCGCCCGGTGCAGGGCAGCTGTTCTTCTCGGGCGACTCGCGCCGCGTGCGCCGCAAGTCGTTCACGGGCCCCAACGATTGGGAGCCCGGCCACCCCGCCCTCGAGAGCGGCTTCGAGCGCATCAAAGACACGTTCACTGGCGCCAAGGTCAAGCGCGACGAAGCCGTCGTCGAATTGGCCGGCCTCGACGACGACGAAGCGCTCGCGCTGCTTGAAGACCGCCTGAAGAATGACAAAGAGGCGACGACCCGCAGCCTGGTCATCACCGGCCTGGCCCAGCGCGATCCGCACCGGCTGCCGGCCCGCGCCGCGCGCCGCATGCTCAAGGACGCCATCGACGACGGCGACGCCAGGGTCCGCAGCGACGCCTATGAAGCCCTCGGCAAGCTCGAGCCCGATGACGGCTTTGCGGCCCCGCGCGCCGCGCTGTCGTCGAAGCACGCCGACCTGCGCATCCGCTCGCTTCGAGATCTGGCCAAGCGTGGAAGCGTCAACGACCAGGGCGTGCGCGAAGCCGGCGCCGCCGTCGTGCCCGGCCTCATCACCCGCAAGCTCGTCGACAGCGACGCCGCCGTCGCCGCCACCGCCCTCGAAGCCCTCATCGGCGTCTCGATCGACAAGACCGAGGCCCTGCGCACGGGGCTCTTGCGTGGCAACGCCACCGTCCGCCTCGACGCCTTGATTCGCGCAGCGCTGCTCGGCCTGCACCGGGATCCCGCGCTGTCGGACCTGTTCGCCCGCGCCTTTGACGACGACGATCTCACCACCCGCGAGCGCGCGTTCACGCTGGCCACGGTGCTGAGAAAGCCCCTCGGCTTCTTGAAGAGCGATGTCAGCTTCGGGCGTCGCACCGTCGAGATCGGCCGCCGCGTGGCCCAGATCGAAGGCGGCGACTACGCCCGCAAGATTGAAGACAAAGACGCCGAAGCCGCGCTGGCGCGACTGCCCACCGACGGCACCGAAAAGGTCGGCGTCGACGACGAAAGGCCCCTGCTGCTGGCCCTGGCCTCGCGCCTGCCCGACACCGCCATGCGCGGCGCCTGGGTGCTCGCGAACCTCTCCGACGTGCGGGCCCTCGGCGCGCTGCTGCAGCTGACCCGGCACCCCGAGGCCGACGTCCGGAAGAACGCCGCCACGCTGCTGCAGGCCTACAAGAACGACGACGCCCGCACCCGCCTGGTGTGGATGCTCGACGACAGCGCCCCCGCCGTGCGCGCCGCTGCGTTCGACGGTTTCGCAAACACCGAAGCCGACAAGCGCGCCGTCGCCGACGTCGCCCTGCGCAGCTCCCACGAAGACATCCGCGTGCGCGGCCTCGACGTGCTCATGAAGTCTGCCGAAGGCGGCAAGACCGCTGAGCACGAA
>JBKJNL010000036.1:0-5760 GCA_046593615.1 Myxococcota bacterium
GCGCTGCCGCCGTTGCAGTTGGCGGCGACGACGACGACGGCCAAGCGGCTTGAGCTGTCGTTTCGCGGCGGCGGCGTCATCCAGAGCGTCGTGGTCGACGACGGCGCGCGCGTGACCCGCGGGCAGGTGCTGGCCCGCCTCGATCCGACCGACCTGGGCGCGACGCTGACGCAGGCCGAAGAGAACCTCGAGCGCGCCCGCCGCGCCGCGGCCCGTGCCCAGACCCTCGCCGATGGGCGGGCCGGCAACCGCTCCGACGCCGAAGACGCCGCCACCGCCGTCGCGGTCGCCACCGCCCAGCTCGAGCAAGCGCGCTTCGCCCGCGCGCGCGGCGTGATCACCGCGCCCGTCGACGGCCGCATCGAGCGCCGCCTCAGAGACGCCGGCGAAGTCGTGGGTCCCGGTCAGCCGGTGTTGGTGTTGGCCCAGTCCACGAGCGGCAGCAGCGGCGCGCGGGTGTTGAGCGCGCGCGTGTTCGTCAACGATCGCGACCTGCCCTTCATCGACGACCGCGCCGTCGCCCGCACCACCGTTGACGGCCGCGATGTCGACGGCGTCGTCAGCCGCATCGGCAGCGCCGCCAGCGCGGTCGGACAGATCGAGCTTGAGCTGCGCTTTGATCTGCCGGCGAACGCGCGCGAGCTGCCGACCGGTGTGCCGCTGGCGGTGTCGTTGCAGACCTCGCGCGCAGCGCTCGCGGTGCCGGCCCTGGCCCTCGTCGACGGACGCGACGGCCAGGCTTTGATCTTCGTGGCCGGTGCGCGGGCCGGCGCCCCGCCGCGGGCCGTGCCCGTGCACGTGCTCGCCGTCGACGAAGACCACGTGTTCGTCGACGTCGTTCTCGACGCGCCGCCCGCCAGACACGGATCGGCTTCCGACGTCGAAGTCGTCGCTGGCGTCGCTGGCGTCGCTGGCGTCGACATCACCGCCGTGCTGCTGC
Source organism: Myxococcota bacterium (assembly GCA_046593615.1). Lineage (GTDB taxonomy): Bacteria > Myxococcota > UBA727 > UBA727 > VGSZ01 > VGSZ01. The sequence continues at coordinate 941 of JBKJNL010000036.1, forward strand.
CCGGGGCCCGTCCCCTCTTCTGAAATCTCTCTCAGTTCCGCCCTGTCGTTGGAGGTGCCCTGTGGGTTCACCGGTGTCCCCGTCTGCCTCGTCGTCGGTCTTGGCCTTTCCGCTCAAGCGCCGCGCCTTTGCCTTGATCGTCTTTGCCGCCCTGCTCGCCGCCGGGGCCGTGACCTTGCGGGCGATTCCAAAGACCGAAGACCCGGTCTTTCCGATCCCAACCTTTCCCGTGACCGTGGTCTTGCCCGGCGCGTCGCCCAGGGACGTCGAGCGCCTCGTCGTCGATCCCCTCGAGCGTGAGCTGAAGAAGCTCGAGGGGCTCAAGGTGTTGAAGGCGACGGCCCAGGAAGGCGTCGCCGTCGTCGTTGCCGAATTCGTCGCCGGCGTCGACGTCGACAAAAAAGCCGACGACGTGCGCCGGGCCGTCGCCGACGCCCGCTTGCCGCCCGACGTGCTCTCGACGCGCGTCGAGCGCGTGCAGTCGAACAACGTCAAGACCCTGGTGGTCGGCGTGACGTCGACGACGGCGTCGTGGGACACCATCGAGCGCCACGCCGAAGAGCTGCAGCGCCGGCTCGAGCGCATCTCGGGCATCAACGACGTCGAGATCGCCGGCCTGCCCCAGGCCGAGCTGCGCGTCACCGTCGACGCCGTGCGCGCCGCGGCCCTCGGCCTCACCACCCTCGACGTCGCCGGCGCCGTCGAACGCGCCGCCCGCGAAATTCCCGGTGGCGCTGTGACCGCGGGCGACCGCCAGATGACGGTGCATGCCGGCGGCGGCTTCCCGCAGCTTTCTGATTTGCGACGAGCCGTGGTGCGCGCCGGCGATGACGGCGCCATGGTCCGCGTTGAAGACGTCGCCGCTGTCGCCGTGGTGCGGGCGCCGGGTGGCGTGGTGCTGCGCGTCGACGGTCGGCCCGGGGTCATCGTCTCGACCACCGTGCAAGAGGGACGCGACGTCCTGGCGGTGCAGTCACTCGCAAAGGCCGCCGTCGACGAATTCGCCGTCGCCGAAGACGTCACCGGCGCCGGCGTCGTCGTCGCCGCGACCTTTGATCAGGCAAAAAACATCGAGCACCGCCTGCAGGGCTTTTTGCGCGACTTCGTCATCGCCATCGTGCTGGTGCTCTTCACGCTTTTGCCGCTCGGGCCCCGGGCTTCGCTGGTGGTGATGGTCTCGGTGCCGCTCTCGCTGGCGACCGGCGTCATCGTGCTGTCGGCCTTTGGCTTCACCATCAACCAGCTGTCGATCGTCGGCTTCGTCATCGCGTTGGGTCTGCTGGTCGACGACAGCATCGTCGTCATCGAGAACATCGCCCGCACCGCGCGCAGCGGCGTCTCGCCCCTGGCCGCAGCGCTGCAAGCCACGCGGCAGATCGCTCCTTCGGTGATCGGCTGCACGGCGACGCTGGTCTTGAGCTTCTTGCCCCTGATGATGTTGCCCGGCGCCTCGGGCGACTTCATCCGCAGCCTGCCAGTCGCCGTGGTCGCGACCATCTCGGCGTCGTTGCTGGTGTCGCTCTTTCTCGTGCCGCTGCTCTCGAGCCTGCTCTTGAAAGACGACGGAGCCGATCACCACAACGGCAACGCCGTCTTGCGCGGCTTGAACCGCGTCATCGAGGCGACCTTTCGCCCCCTGCTGTCGCGGGCCCTGCGCGCACCGCTCTTGACCCTCATGCTCGGCGGCGCTGTCGTCGTCGCCTCGTTCGCGCTCGTGCCGCGGATCGGGTTCTCGCTGTTTCCAAAGGCCGACATCGCCCAGGTGCTGGTGCGCGTCGAGCTGCCCGCCGGCGCCGCGCTCGCCGCCACCGACCGCGTCGTCAAAGACGTCGAAGCCGTGCTGGCCGAGACAAAGGGCGTGGCCCACGTCGTCGCCAGCGTCGGCGTCGGCGCCCCGACCAGCTACTACAACGTGCGCCCCTCGGAGCGCCGCTCGTCGGTCGCCGAGCTGCTGGTGCTGCTCGACGGATTCGACCCCAACCACACGCCGGCGGTGCTCGACGCTTTGCGGGCCCGGCTCGATGCGATGCCGGCCGCGCGCGTCACGCTGCTCGAGATGCAGCAGGGACCGCCCGTCGATGCGCCCATCGCCCTGCGCGTCAGCGGCGATCGCCTCGAAGACCTGACGACGGCGTCGGCGCTCGTGGCCCAGGTGTTGCGCAAGACCGAGGGCACCCGTGACGTCGTTGATCCCGGCACCGACCGGCTGCCCGACGTCGACCTCGCCCTCGACGTCGACCGACTCGGACAGCTGCGCATCCCGGTGGTGGTCGCCGAACAGGCCGTGCGCGCCGCCATCACCGGACAAACCGTCGGCCGCTTCTTTGCCGACGGCGACGACGACTCGCGCCCCATCGTGGTTTCGCAGCGCAAGAGCCACGACGGCTACGACACCGCACCCGCCAGCGTGTTGCACGAGGTGTGGTTGCCCTCGCCGCAGGGGCCGGTGCCGCTCTCGGCGGTGGTGCGACCGCGCATCGAAGGCAGCCTCGATCGCATCCGCCACGTCGACGACGTGCGCACCATCACCGTCACCAGCCAGGTGCAGACCGGCCACAACACCGATCGCGTCACGCGCGCGACGCTGCAGGCCCTGTTGACGACCAAGCTGCCCGACGGCGTCACCCTCACGGCCGCCGGCGAGCTGCAGAGCCGCAGCGAGTCTTTTGGCGGCATCGGCATCGCCATCGTCATCGCTCTCTTCGGCGTGCTGGCCGTGCTCGTGCTCGAGTTCGGCTCCTTTCGCGGGACGCTCGTGGTCGCCGCGGTGATTCCCTTCGGCATCGCCGGCGGCCTCGTGGCGCTGTGGCTCTCGGGCTACACGCTGAGCTTCACCGCCATGGTCGGCTTCGTCGCCCTCGTCGGCATCGAGGTGAAGAACTCGATTTTGTTGGTCGACTTCACCGACGAGCTGCGCGGGCAGGGGCTCGGGCTCGACGAAGCCATCGCAAAGGCCGGCGAGGTGCGCTTCATCCCGATCCTGCTGACGACGGCCACGGCGCTCGGTGGCCTCGTGCCCCTCGCGCTCGAGCAGAGCTCGCTGTTTTCGCCCCTGGCCATCGTCATCGCCGGCGGACTGTTGTCGTCGACGTTCCTGGCCCGGCTGGTGACGCCGGTTGTCTACAAGCTGCTGGCTCCGCCGCTCGAGCGCGATCTGCTGGCGGACTTCGGCGTCGCCGGTGCCGTGTCGTCGTCGTCGTCGTCGTCGTCGTTGGCGGTGCCGGCGGCAGCGCTGGCCGCTGCTTCGCCGTCGGACGCCGCTGGCGGTGCCCTGTGATCGCGCTGCTCTTGCTGGTCACGGGCGCGCTCTCGCCTGCGCCCGCGCTCGCTCCCGCAGTGGCGCCGGCGCTGTCATCGACGCCGACGCCCGCGCCGACGCACGCACCGACGCCCGCAGGAACGCTGCCGACGCTGTCGCTCGACGAGGCTCTGGCGCGCGTGCAGGAGCGCGGCGTCGAGGTGCGCGTGGCCCGCGCCGAACAAGACGCGGCGATGGCCCAGGCGGCGCGGGCGTTCTCCGTGATCCTGCCCCGCGTCGACGTCGACGGCAGCTACGCCTGGAGCTGCCAGCTCGGCGGCGCGGGCGGCGTCGATTGCGCCGATCAGACGACGCAGTTCGTGTCTGATGAGTTCCTCGCCGGGCAAGAGCTGCTCTTCCACGCCGTCGCCGATGCCAACCGCGCCCAGGCCCAGCAGGTGCCCGACCCGGCGCAACAACAGGCGCTGCTGGACCGCGCCGACGCCCTCGACGACGCCGGCACCACCATCGGCAAGACCGACAACGATCCGGTGGTGCTCGCCCCGGCCCACGTCGCCAGCGGCAACCTCACGGTGTCGCTGCCCCTCTTGTTGTTGCCGGCCTGGACCGCGCTTGAGAACGCCCACGACGTCGCCGACTTCCGCCGCGCTGCCAGCGCCGAAGCCCTGCGCCTCTCGCGGGTCGGCACGCTGCAGGCGTGGCTGGGTGCCGTCGCCGCCGGCCGCGTCGTCGACGTCGCCGACGCCCGCTGCCGCGACGCCCGCACCCGCACGAGCGCCCTCGCAGCCGCCGAAGCCGTCGGCGGCGCCAGCCCCCTCGTCGTCGACGGCGCCCGCGTCGAAGAATTCGCCGCCGAAGCCGCGCTGCTCGACGCCCGCACCACCGCCCGCCGCGCCCGCGCCCGCCTGGGCCTGCTCACCGGCGTCGCCACCGACTTCGCCCTCGCCGACGACGGTTTCGCCGAAGCCACCGCCGCCCGCGCCGATCAGGCCAGCCGCGACGTCGACGGCGCCGTCGCACGCGCCCGGTCATCGTCGTCGTCGCGCTTCTCGTTGCGGGCAGCGGCCCTCGCCGGACGCATCGCCGATCGCGATGGCCAGGCCGCCTGGCAGGGCTTCGCCCCCGAGGTGCGGGCCTTTGCCCAGCTGCGGGCCACCACCAACACCGGCGGCTTCGTGGCCGCGCCGGCCAGCAGCAGCGTCGGCGTGACGCTGCGTTGGAGCCTCTACGACGGCGGCGAACGCAGCGGCCGCGTCGACGCCGCTGCCGCCGCCGGTCGCGTGGCCCGGGCCCGCGCCGACGACGCCGCCTTGCACGTCGAAGACGAGGTCCGCGGCGCCGTCGACGAAGTGCTGCGGGCCCGGGCTTTTCTGCAGCTCGCCGAGCGCGCCGTGCGCGTGGCCCGCGATCGCCTGCAGGCGGTCGAGCTGGCGGTGTCGGCCGGGGCCCGCTCCGATGTCGATCTCTCGGCGGCAGCCGCCGCCCGCCACGCCGCCGAAGTCGACGTCGTCCGCGCCCGCGTCGCCGTGGCCCTCGCCGTGGTCGCCGTCGACGCCGCCAC
>JBKJNL010000044.1:0-11039 GCA_046593615.1 Myxococcota bacterium
GACGCTGTGGCACGCCGACGACGAAGGCGAGATCGCCGGCGCCCCCGACGCCGTCGACGAAATCGTCAGCGCCCTCGGCGTCTCCGCCGTTTCGTTGCCCGACGCGCCGTGTGTGCACGGACCCGCCGTTGCCACCCTGCCGAACGTCGCCGAACGCTACCGCGCGCTGCACCACCGCCCGACCAGCGCCACCGACATCGTCGTCTGGTCCAACGGCGTGGGCGAGCGCGGCGGCCGTCTGGTGATCGACGCCGACGCCTGCGCCGACGCGCTGCTGCTGCAGGCCTCGCGCACCGTCGACGTGCCCGCGCTGTTGCGCCAGGTCTGGGACGCCGGCGTCCGCTTCTTTGTCGACGTCTCGCCACGCGGCTTGTTGGCCGCCTGGTGCAAGCGCGTGCTGCCCGACGCCGTCGTCGTCGCCGTCGACGGCGATCCGCGCGCGGTGGTGCGGCGCTTCGTCGAAGCCGGGCTCATGCCTGAGCAGCGCTTTGCGCGTTTCTGGCAAGACCGCCCCGAGCCCAAGCGGGCCCTGCGCGTCCCGGCCCACAGCCCACCGCAGCCGTGGCCGGCGCCCCCGGGAATCCAGGCCGCGACGCGCGCCGCGACGCCGCAAAAGATGGCCAGGCCACCGCCGTTGCCGCGCCTGACCGCTGCCGTCGTCGACGACGTCGTCGTGGTCCGCGCTGCTCTGCCGGTCGCTGCCCCTGCGGCTGTGCGCGTGCAGAACGCCGTGCTCATCGCCGGGGCCGCAGAGACCGCGATCGCCGGTGCGGCGCCGCCGCCCGCCGATCACGCTGGCGCTGTGGCCGGCGACGATGACGACGGCGTGTTGCTGCAAGCGTTGCAAGCCCAGCGCGCGGCGCTGCTCGAGGCGCACCAGGGATTCCTCGTGGTCGCCCAGCGTGGGCACACCCGGTTCCTGGAATCGCAACAGGCGCTGCTGGCCCGGCTGCCGGGCGCGTGGTCCGACGACAGCGTGGGCGTCGCCGGCGACGCTTCGGTCCCCGCCGCGGCTCTGGTCGCGCCCGTCGCAACTCCCGCGGCACAGGTGCTCCCCGCGGCCGCGGTCGTCGACGACAGCGTGCTGTTCACGCGCGAGCAGCTGTTGTCGTTGGCGTCGGACAAGCTGTCAAAGACGCTCGGGCCGCTCTTCCAACGGCAAGACGGTTTCCGTCGCCAGGTGCGCATGCCGCGGCCGCCGCTGCTGCTCGCCGATCGCGTGCTGTCGACGACGGCGACCCCGGGGGTGCTCGAGAAGGGCAAGCGCATCGTCACCGCCACCGACGTGCGACCCGACGCCTGGTACCTGCACCAGGCCCGCGTGCCCGCGGGCGTGCTCATCGAGACCGGCCAGGCCGACCTGCTCTTGATCTCTTTGATGGGCGTCGACTTCGAAAACCAGGGACTGCGTGTCTATCGCCTTCTTGGCTGCGATTTGACCTACACGCACGCCTTGCCCAGGGTCGGCGACGTCCTGCACCACGACATCGTGATTGACGGACACGCGACGGCCGCGATCTCGGCGACGTCTGAAGCCCGCATCTTCTTTTTTCACAGCGAGACCCGCATCGGCGATCAGGATGGCCCGATCGTGTTGACGGTGAAAAACGGCCAGGCCGGCTTCTTCACCGACGAAGAATTGCTCAGCTCCGGCGGCGTGCTGTGGAAGCCCGAAGACGAGAATCGATCGACCATCGAGGCCTTGCCGCACACGCGGCCGTCGTCGTTCACGTCCAAGTCGACCTTGTCGCGGCAGGAGCTGTTGGCCTGGAGCCGCGGCGATGCCCACGCCTGCTTCGGCGCCGGCTTCGAGTTCGCCCAGACCCACGTGCGCACGCCGACCATCGACCCGCCGCGCAATGCCGCCGACGCCTACGGCAACCCCGACGGCCGCGTCATCGACATGCTGCTCATCGATCGCGTGACCGCCCTCGACGTCGACGGCGGACCGTGGGGCCGCGGCTCGCTGCGCGCCGAGCTCGACCTTGGCGCCCACAAGTGGTTCTACGACGGCCACTTTCAAGACGACCCGTGCATGCCGGGGACGATCATGTTCCAGGGCTGCCTGCAGGTTGCCTCGACGTGGTTTTCGGCCTGCGGATACACGCTCAAGCGCGACGGCTTTCGCTTCGAGCCCCGCCACGGCGCCGAGATGCCGTTGCGGTGCCGCGGCCAGGCGACGCCGACGTCGACAAAGATGGTCTACGAGCTGTTCGTCAAGGCCGTCGTCGACGGCGCCGAACCCGTGCTCCGCTGCGACATCCTGGTCACCGTGTTCAACGAGCGCGGCCAGGGCTTGAAGTCACTGCACTGCAAGGATGTGCAGCTGGCGCTCGTGGCCGACTTCCCGCTGTCGTCGTCGCTTGAGCTGCAGGGGCTCGTCGAAAAGAAAGACGGCCGTGATGCCATTGCGCCGCGATCGGTGTCGTCGCTGAACGCCGGCACAGCAGTCACAGGCTTCACGTCGCTGCTGTCGACCGGCATCGGTCGGCCGGGCGCAGCGTTCCCCGGCCTCTACGACATCTACGACGACGGTCGCCCCGTCGCCCGCATGCCCGGCCCGCCCTACCACTTCATGTCCAACGTCGACGACGTGCGCGGTCCGTCTGGCGCGGCACACCCGCACCCGGGGATGGGCTCGATGGCCCGCGGCGAAAACAGCGCCGGCACCGCCGCCGTCGTCCGCTACGACGTGCCCGCCGACGCCTGGTACTTCCGCGAGGCCGCGCGGTCGCAGGGCGGGCGCATGCCGTTCGCGGTGCTGCTCGAGGTCGCACTGCAACCCTGCGGCTGGTTGTCGTCGTATGTCGGCAGCACGCGCACGTCAGAGAAGCCGCTCAAGTACCGAAACCTCGACGGCAAGGCCGTGCAGCACAAAGAGGTCGACGGCGACAGCGGCGCGCTCCTGACGACGGCGACGATGACGAAGTCGTCGGCGTCGTCGGGCATGGTCATCCAGGAGTTCACCTTCGAGGTGAAAGACGCCAGCGGCGACCGCGTCTTTGACGGCAGCACCGTGTTCGGCTTTTTCCCCGACGAGGCCCTCGCCGTGCAGGTCGGCGTCGGCAGCAGCGACGCCGAAAAGGCCCGGCTCGTCGAAGACGGCGGGCCGGCGCAGCGCTTCGACGACCCCGCCGTGTGGCGCGCCATCGACGCCTCGAAGCTCACGCTGCCGAGCGCCACCGGCGCGCCGACGTTGTTGATGCTCGACCGCGTCGAAGGCGCCTGGCGCAACGCCAGGGGCCACCTGCGCGTGCGCACCGCCAAGGACGTCGTCGTCGACGACTGGTTCTTCAAGGCCCACTTCTTCCAGGACCCCGTTCAGCCAGGGTCGCTGGGCATCGAGGCGATGGTGCAGGCGCTGCAGTGGATCGCCACCGCCGACGACGTCGCCAAAGGCATGAAGAGCCCCCGCTTCGAGGCCCTCGCGCTGGGCGCTCCGCTCGTGTGGAAGTACCGGGGCCAGGTCGTGCCCCGCAACAAGCTCATCCAGGTCGAGGTCGACGTCAGCGACGTCGTCACCGACGCGCGCGGTGTCACGCTGGTCGCTGATGGGGCGCTGTGGGTCGATGGCCTGCGCATCTATCTCGCCAAGGGGCTGGCCCTGCGTGTCGTCGACGATTCTTGATCGAGCACCGATCGACCGGGCCTTTTTCGCCCGCGACGCCTACGTCGTCGCCCGCGACTTGATCGGCGTGCTCATCCGGCGCGATCGCGTGCTGCTGCGCATCGTCGAGACCGAGGCCTACGCGCAACACGACACCGCCTGCCACGCCCACAAAGGCCTCACGCCGCGCACGGCACCACTCTTCGGCCCTCCAGGACATACCTATGTGTATCTCTGCTACGGGATCCACCGGATGCTGAACATGGTGGCCGGCAGTGATGGCGTGGCCGCCGGCTGCTTGATCCGCGGCGCCGAAGTCGTCGAAGGCCTCGACGTCGTCGTCGACCGGCGCGGTACGCCGCCGGGCCCCGGCATCTGTGCCGGACCAGGCAAGATTGGCGCAGCCCTCGCGCTCGACGTGAAAGACACTGGAAAAGACCTGATCGATGGCCGTTTTCTATCCCTCACCAAGGGACCAACGGGACGCATCGCCAGCGGCCCGCGCGTCGGCATCGACTACGCCGACCCAGGTGACCGCCGCCGCCAGTGGCGCTTCGCCGACGCCACAAGCAAGGCCGTGACCCACCGCGCCCTGCTCCGCTGAGCTTCAGGGGTTTCGCGCCAACACGTAGCCCGCAGCTTCACGGATGTGTGCGTTCGGGTCCTTCGTCAGCTCGACGACGCGGTCACGGGCGGTGAGGAACGCGGCCTTGCCGAGACGGTGGAAGCACCAGACGGCCAGGCGCCGCACGTCGGTGTCGGGATCGTCGAGCGCGGGTCGCAGCAGGGCCGCAGCAGCCGCGCGTCCCTTGCGCTCGACGTTCGACAGGTTGGCCACCGCGTCGCGCCTCACGACGACGTGAGGAGAATTCAGCGCGGTCGCCACCAGCGGCAGCTCGGCGACTGTGAAATCGAAACGCGATTGTCCGGGCCGGAGCGCTTCGGTCATGCACCGGAGAGCGTTGGTCTTCTTCTCGTCAAAGACGCGCTCGATGAGGGGATAGCTGCGTGGCCGGCCCGCTTTGAGACCCGCGGCCAGCGTGTACGCCGCATCCATGCTCGTCGAGCCCAGCAACGGCACGAGCAGCTCGAGGTGGCCGAGCTGCGCGAGCGCCCGCGCCGGCCAGGCGCGACCCGCTTCGCTGGTCGCCTCCGTCATCGCGCGGGTCAGCGCCTCGACGGCGAGCGTGGCAGCGGCCACCTTCATCTCGCCGAGCGTCGACGCCGCCTTCCAGCCACGCGGCGTCTCCAGCTGCTGGACGAGAAATGGCACCGCGTCCGCGCCGCGGCGGACCATCTCGCGTTGCGCTGCCTCGGTGTCGAACTCGCTGGTTTCTTCGTCCATGCCTTCGAAGAGCTGCGGGACGTTGAGGGTCTTCAACGACGGCACCGTCGGCTCCGCGCCTGCCGACTGCTTCTTCGTCGCCTTTTTCGCCGGCTTCTTCGTCGCCTTTTTCGCCGGCCTCTTCGTCGGGATCCTTTTCGCCGCCGTTTTCGCCGCCGTTTTCGCCGGCTTCTTCGCCGGCTTCTTCGCCGGCTTCTTCGTCGGCTTCTTCGTCGACTTCTTTGTCGACTTCTTTGCCGTGATCTTCTTCGTCGTCGGAGTGCGTCGCGCCATGTTCAACCTGCCGTTCTTTGCAACTCGACCAGCGCTGCGTAGCGACCGTTCTGGGCCACGAGCTCGTCGTGCGAGCCCTCTTCGAGCACCTTGCCATCGGAGACGAGCAGGATGCGGTCGCACTTTTCGATGGTCGACAAGCGGTGCGCGACAATGAGCGCCGTGCGGCCGGCGATGAGCTTCTCTTGCGCCTGCTGCAGGCGGCGCTCGGTCTCACGGTCGACGGACGCCGTGGCCTCGTCGAGGATCACGATGGGCGGGTCGCTGACCAGGGCCCGGGTCAGGGCCAGCAGCTGCCGCTCGCCCAGCGAGAGGTTCTGGCCGCGCTCGTTGACCTTGCCGTCGAGGCCGCCGTGGCGCTCGATGACGTCGTCGGCGCAGCAGGCGCGGGCGGCGTCGAGCAGGCGCTCATCGGAGGCGCCCGGCGCGCCGAACGCCAGGTTTTCGCGGATGGTGCCGTGGAACAAGAAGGTGTCTTGCGGCACCGCCGTCGTCAGCCGCCGCAGCGCCCGCGGATCGAAGTCACGGATGTCGACGTCGTCGAGCAGGATGCGGCCCCCGGTGACGTCGTAGAGGCGCGGCACGAGCTTCACCACGGTCGACTTGCCGGCGCCGGTGTGACCGACGAGGGCGACGCGCTCGCCCTTCTTGACGGTGAACGTCAGCCCCTTGAGCACGGGGGCGCCGCCTTCATAGGCGAAGTGCACGTCGTCGAAGCGCAGGGCCCGCTCGAAGTGCGCGGTCGCCGGCGACGACGGGGCGAGGATGGTCTCGGGCTCTTCTTCGAGCTCGACGATGCGGTCGGCAGCGACGAGGGCCGACTGGATGACCGTCGTCTTGTTCGACAGCTCGCGGATGGGCAGGAAGAAACGACCGAGGGCGTCGATGAAAGCGACCAGCACGCCGAGCGAGAGCGCGCCGTCGGCGTCGATGCCTTCGACGCCGAACGCGTGGGCCGCGCCGAGGGTGATGGCGATGGCCATGACCGAGATGGCGTCGACAAAGGAAAAGACGCCGGCGTCGAGGAAGATCGCGTCCTTGTTCGCCGCGGTGTAGGCGGCGTTTTCGGCTTCGAGGCGGGCGGCGCTCTCGTCGACGCGCGCGAACAGTTGAACGATCGTCATGCCCGAGATGAGCTCCTGCAGCAGCGTGTTGAGCTGCGAGACCGCGGCGCGCGCGCGAACAAACGCGACCTTGGCCCGGGTGCGGAACCACTGCACGCCGACGGCCAGCGGCAACACCACCACCAGCGACGCCAACGACAGCTCGACGTCGACGGTGAAGAGCATGACCATGGTGCCCACGAGATAGAGCGCGTCGCCGACGAGGCTGACGGCGCCCGACGAGAACAGCTCGGCGACGCTCTCGGTGTCGTTGGTCACGCGGGTCATCAAGCGACCGAGGGGCTGCTTGTCGAAGTAGCCGAGCGGCAGTCGCAACAGCTTCTCGAACAGCCGCACGCGCAGCCGCCGCACAGCGCCCTGCCCGAGCGACTGCATGAGCAGACCCTGCACGCCCTCGACGACGGCGCGGCCGGCGACCAGCAAGACAAAGACGCCGGCCCAGAAGGAGACGGCGGCGACGTCCTTGGTGCGAAAGCCGTCGTCGACGGCGTGGCCGATGACCAGCGGCTGCATCACCTGCAGCGCCGTCAGCGGCAGGTAGAGGAGCACCGCGGTCGTGAAGAGCCCGCGCGCGGGTGCCAGCTCGCGCGCGAGGCGCATGAAGAGCTCGCCGTCGCTGCGGCTCTTGCTCGGTCCGGGCGGCGACGCGGTGGGAGCCGGAGGATCTGGCGGCTTCACCGACGCCGGCGGCGCCATGGCCATGGTCGACGACGTCATGCGGCCTCCCCGAGCAGGCGTTTCTTGAGCTCTTCGCGCTTGCGTTGCTGGCCCCACAGCGTGGCGTACAGGCCACCGTGCTCGAGCAGCTCAACGTGGGTGCCGCGCTCGACCACCTTGCCCTTGTCGAGGCCGATGATGGCGTCGGCGACCTTGAGGGCGCTCAAGCGGTGCGAGACCATCACAATGGTCGGCGCCCGCGCTGCGTGTCCGGCCGCGGCGTTTCCTGCTGCGGTCGGGCTCGTCGACGACAGCCGCCCCGATTGCAGCGCCCGGATGATGTTCTGCTCGGTCTCGACGTCGACGGCCGACAGGCAATCGTCGAGCAACAGCACTGCGGGCCGGGCCAGCAGCGCGCGGCCGAGGGCGACCCGCTGCCGCTGACCGCCCGACAGCGTGACGCCGCGTTCGCCGACCAGGGTCTGCAAGCCGAGGGGAAAGCGCTCGATGTCGCGACGCAGGTCGACGAGGTCGATGACCGCGTCGACGTCGGCGGCGCTGGCGTGGTCGGCGCCAAAGGTCAGGTTCTCGGCGACGGTGGCCGAAAACAAGAAGCCGTCTTCGGGGACCACGGCGATGCCGCCGGGAGCCCTGCGCAGCGCGCTCAAATGCCAGTCGTTGGCGTCGACGTCGTCGATGAGGATCTGCCCGCGACCGATGGGCAGCTGCCGCGCGATCGCCTTGAGCACCAGCGATTTGCCCGAGCCGTTCTTGCCGACGACGCCGACGAACGAGCCGGCGGGCATCGACATCGAGACGCGGTCGACGGCGCGCTTGCGGTCAGGGCCGACGGTGACCACGAGGTCATGGATGGCGATGGCGCCCAACAGCGGCGCGTCGGGTGACGCCCGGCGGTGGCTGCCGTCGACGACGTCGGGTTGCACCACCAGCACCTCGTTGATGCGCGTCAGCGAGGCCTTGCCGCGCTGCCAGACCGACAGCGTGAAGCCCAGCGCGATCATCGGCCAGGTGAGCTGCAGCAATCGGGTGTTGAGCTCGACGACGTCGCCGATGGTCATGCGGCCTTCGGCGACGGCGTGGCCGCCCGAGAAGAGGGCGGCGGCGACGGCGAAGCTGCCCATCAGCCCCATCAGCGGACCCATCAACAAGCGGATGCGCGCCAGCTTCATCGAGGCGTCGTAGACGGCGTCGTTCTTGACGACGAAGCGGCCGACGACGGCGTCTTCTTGCGAAAAGGCCCGCACCACCATCTGCCCGGCGAGGCTCTCCTGCACGACGGTGGAGAGGTTGCCGATGGCCTCCTGGTTCTCGCGCGTGCGCCGGAACATCTTTTTCGAGACCAGCTGAGCGGCGACGATGACCAGGGGGAACGGCACCAGCGAAATCGCGGCCACCTTTGGGTCCAGCAAGAACAACAACGGCACCGTGACGACGACGACGATGATGCCGTTCAGGGCGTTCAACATGGCGAACCCGAACAGCAGGCGGATGTTGGTCAGGTCGTTGGTGAGGCGGCTCATCAGGTCGCCCGTCGACGACTTGCCGAAGTACGTCGTCGACAGCGTCGCCAGATGGGCAAAGAGGTCGCGGCGCAGGGCCCGCTCGACGTCGCGGCCGGCGTTGAACAGCACGATGCGCGAGCGGGTGCGGACGACCGCGCCGATCAGCGCGAGCACGGCGATCAAGGCGACGTTGGCCGAGAGCGAGAACGGGGCGGCGTCGCTGCGTCCTTCGACGAGGTCGATGCCGATGTTGACCAGGCGCGGAACAGCGAGGGCGCACAGGTTCGTCAGGATCAGCCAGACGACGCCGACGGCCATCGTCGAGAGCTCGGGGCGCAGGAGCCCGGAGAGATCCCGGGCGCCCGTCGACGGCGGGCGACCGAGGACGGTGGTCGAGCTGGAAGACGCCGCGTGCATCGGGTGGTCGCTACCAGCTTTGCGCGAGGTCGTCCGGTGGTGCATCGTGATGCATGTTCCTGCGCGTCCTTCTGCTCGCGATCGTCGGTACGTTGTTGGCCTGCGACGGCAACAGCGGCTTCAGCTGCCCCTGCTTCCCGTGCGGCGCCGCCATCACGCTGGTCGTCGTCAACGCCGCCGGCGACCCGGTCGCCAACGACTGGACCGTCGAGGCCTCGGGGGCCGGCGAAGACGTCGACACCAGCGCGTGCAACCCGGCCGCCAGAGGCGGCGTCAACACCTGCGGCTTCGGCTTCGCCCTCGGCGTCTACGACGTCGTCGTGCGCTCGCCGACCGAGGTGAAGCAGCTGCAGGCGCGCTTCGCCGGCCGCGCCGGCCAGGACTGCTGCAGCTGCCTCGCCGGCGAGACGGTCACCGTCGTTCTGGAACAGGAATGAGCGGGCTCGTGTGTCCGACGTGCGGCTCGGCCTTTCGCGCCGGCTTCACCCGCTGCCAGCATTGCAAGGTCGACCTCGTCGAGGCCGCCGTCTTTGCCGCCAACCAGGCCGCGCGCGGCGACCCGAAGCGTTCGCTGGCCGGCAAGAAGACCGTCGCCATCGTTCACGCCGGCCTGTCGGCGTGCCGCGAGATCGAGCGCGCCTTTTTGGCGGCGGGCGTGCCCTGCTTCCTCGACGCCGAGGCCGAAGAAGGCGAAGCCCTCGCGCCCGGTGCCTTGAAGGTCGGCGTCATGGTGGCCGAAGACGACATGCCGCGCGCTGGCGCGGTGCTCAAGGCGCGCTTCGAGGGTCTCATCGCGCAGGAGGGCATTGGCTCGTTCAAGACCGAAGCCATCGACTTGAGCCAGGCCGAGGTCGAGTGCCCGGCCTGCATGCACAAGGGCGCGCTCAAAGAGGGCTGCTGTGCCGACTGCGGGCTGTTTCTCGGCGCGCCAGAATCCTGAGCCGTCGGCGTCAGGCCTTCGGGACGTGAGCGTCAGCGCTTCTTCGTGCGCAGCTGCTGGGCGAACTCGATGAAGTCCTTGGCCAGCGACGGCGCGCAGGCGTTGATCGCGTCTTGCGCGAGCTCCTTCTCCATCGAGGGCGGGATGTCGCCGTCGACGCCGGCGCCGGCCGTGGCCGACGACGACAGCCGCAGGATCTTGCCGGGCAGCTCGATGAGCGTCATGTCGCATTTGATCTCGAGCACGCCGCTGCCGCCTTGCTTGCTTCGCTTCACCGACCGGATCTTCAAGAGCAGCCCGTAGCCCTTGACGACGCCGCCGCGCTTGACGCCGAGGGTCGGCATCGACGTCTGCAGCTCCTTTTCGACGCCGCCCTGCAGCAGCGCGACCAGCCCGGGGATGCCGCTGTCGCTCAAGTCTTCGACGTCGCCGATGTCGACGTTGATGACGAGGGCTTCGAGAGTCGCCAGCGCCCGGCCGACGACCTTGCGCACCGCCGGGTCGGGGTCGGCCTGCAGCCAGCGCAGCGCCGGCAACGCGGCCGGGTCTTTGATGTTGGCGAGGCCGTCGACGGCGGCGGCGCGCACGCTGGCTTCGGCGTCGGTGAGCAAGGGCTCGAGCAGCACGCGGGCCTCGGCGTCGCCGGTCTTGCTGATGCCGGCGATGGCGATGATGCGCACCTTGGTCGAGCTCGACGCGAGGCCCTCTTTCAGCTTCTGCGGCACGGCAGCGGCCGCGCTCGTCGACGTCAAAACCACGATCGCCAAGAGCAGCACCGACGCCGCGCGGGTGGCGCAGGGCCACGCCTTGACTTCGGGCCGAAGGATTGACATGAAAATCAAGGTGAGGGCTCCGACGTCGTCACGCGCCCGGAAGTCTCGCATCCCGTCGTTTGGAGTGTCCACATGCCGCCCCGCCCTGCCCGTTCCACCGCGTCACGCGCATCGACGAGCCGGGACGGTTCACGCGAGGCGTCGTCGGCATCGTCTGCGGCGGCGGTTGCGACGGCTCCGTCGGTTGCGGCGGCGCCGGCGGCGTTGCCTCGCGCGGCCCGCACGCCATCAACCCCGCAGAAGGACGACAAGCGCAAGCAGATCTTGAAAGCCGCGGTGAAGGTCTTTGCCGAGAAGGGCTACCACGGGTGCCGCATCTC
>JBKJNL010000054.1:0-11170 GCA_046593615.1 Myxococcota bacterium
GCAGCGCGTGCACGACGACGAGATCGCCCACGTCAAGCTGGCGCGCACCTGGCTCATCAAAGGCGCGATGGGCGGAGAACCAGCAGCCGACGCCGACGCCGTCGCCTACCAGCAACACGTGCCGTTTCCGTTGTCGGCGGCGCGGGCCAAGGGGCGGCGCTTCGAGATCGGCGCGCGTCGTCGAGCCGGCCTCTCCGAGCCCTTCATCCAGCTGGTGAAAGACGCCCGCCCCTATGCCGCTCCTGTGCCGTTGCCCGCTGACGCGTCGCCGTCGATCCCCGACGTGGCGCCGTGATCGCGCTGTTGCTGGCCGCGGCGTTGGCGTCGTCGGCGGTGAGCATCCCCCTCGACGTCAAGCTGCGTGAGGGCTTCCGCGTGCCGGCGCCCACCGGCAAAGAAGCCGCCCTCGTCGACGACGCCAGAGACGGCAAGCTCGACACCATCGACATCACCACCGCCGCGCTGATTGCCTCGGGCGTCGACGACAAAAAGCTCGCCGCGGTCAAGAAGCAGCTGCAGTCGGCGACGGCGCCGGCGCGGCAGCAGGCGCAGACGCAGAAGACGGCAAAGAAGCGCGGCGATCGCCTGCTCAAGGCGCTGCACGAGACGGTGCTGACCCGCTACCAGGAGACGCAATCCGACGTCGCCGCCGTCGTCGCCTCTGGCGAATTCAACTGCCTGTCGTCGGCGGTGCTGTTCTTGATCGCCGCCGAGGGCCTCGTCGACAACCCGCGCGGCATGCTGTCAAAGACCCACGCCTTTGCCCGCGTCGACGTCGACGGCAAGGCCGCCGACGTCGAGACGACGACGAAGAACGGTTTCGCGGTCGATCGCCAGAAGCTCGTCACCAAGAGCTTCTTGAAGACCCTCGGCGTGGGCGACGGCTTGAGCGACGCCGAGCGCCTGGCCGACCTGCAGAACCCCGAAGAGGTGCCGCTCACCGGCCTCATCGCCGCGCTCTACTCGAACCGCGGCGTCATGCTCGTGCGCCACGGCGACCTCGAGGGCGCGGCCCTGGCGTTCGATCGCGCCACGCGCATCGCCCAGGGCACGCAGCGGGCCCGCGTCGCCGACTGGCGGGCCGCGCTGTTGAACAACGCCACGCAGCGCCTGATGGACGAAGGCCGCCTCGACGACGCCAAAGCCTTGCTCGCGCTGGCCCTCGACGGCGCTGCCGGCGCCACCCGCGCGGCGCTGTTGCAGAACCTGGCCAACGTCGCGGTCGCCCAGGCCGAGCGCGCGCAGAAGCAGGGACGCTTGCAAGAGGCCCGCGCCCTCCTCGATGAAGCGTTGCTCGTCACCACCACCGCCGGCGGGGGCGGGGCGATGACGCCGGCGATGAAGCAGCAGATCGCCGTCGCCGCCGCCGACCTCGACGGACAGCTCGCCGCCGCCCGCGGCGACGAACATCGCTGCGCAACGCTGCCGTCGTCGCCGGAGCAGCTGCGGTGCTTCGTCGCCGCCTCGCAGACCCTCGCCGCCCGGGGCAACACCGAGAGCGCGCTGTCGACCGCGCGTGAAGCCTGGAGCCTCGATCCCAAAGACGCAGCGTCGTCGTCGGTGCTCTACAACGCGCTCATCCTGTCGATCCGCAAGGCCGACGCCGATCGGTCCTGCGAGCGCGTCGAAGCCCTCAGCCGCGACGTCACGGCCACCCGCAAGAGCATGCGCGACGCGCCAGTCTTTCCGGCCGCGCGGGTCATGGGGCAGTGCTGGTGGGCCCGCGCCGACGAGTCGCTGAAGAACGACGACCTCGTCGCCGCCGCCCGCTTCTTTGCCCGCGCCCGCGTGCACCTGCCCGACGACAAAGGCCTGGCCGGCAACCTGCGCGAGATCGAGCTGCGTCGCGCGCACCTGCTGGCAAAGGCCGGTCAATGCGACGAGGCCCGGCCGTTGGTGCGCGCCCACGACGACGGCGCCGTTGCCGACGATGGCCGCGGCAGCCAACTGCTCGAGCTGTGCGCCAACGAGCGCGCCGCCGCAAAGGCCCGATCCAAAGACTGGGAGGGCGCCGTGCAGGAGCTCCGCCGCGGCCTGCGCGACGCACCCAAGAGCAAGGTCCTCGACGACAACCTCGGCCGCATGCTGCACAACGTCGCTGTCGCCCTCTTGCAGGCCAAGCGCTGCGACGACGCCACCGCGCTCGTGCCGGAGCTCAAGCAGCGCCAGCAGGGTGAGGTCGCCGCCGACGTCGCCAGCGTCTGCGGCGGCTGACTGCGTCGGTCCGTCGCAGGCGCGAGCAGCTCGCTCGCCAGCGCGCGGCAGCGCTCGCCAGCGCGCGGCAGGGCCGGGTCAGCCGCGGCATCCCCGCTTTTCTTTTGGCGTGCGTGTGATGTGAACCGCCCGTCGGCGACGCGATCTGCGTCGACGTCGACGAGCCGCGCGGGCGGCAACACCAGGCAGTGGGCAAGAACGAGGTTTCTGATGTCAATCGATCGCCGTTGGACCGTGCAAGACAGCGCCGAGACCTACCTCGTGCCGTCGTGGGGCGCCCCGTACTTCGCCGTCAACGCCCGCGGAAACCTCGCCGTGACCCCGCAGGGCGTCCCCGGACCCGAAGGCGAAGGCCAGATCGATCTCAAAGACCTCGTCGACGACCTGCTCAAGCGCGGCATCACGCCGCCGGTGCTGCTGCGCTTCAACGAGATCCTCGACTCGCGCGTCGTCGACCTCGCCGGCTGCTTCACCAACGCCATCAAAGAGTCCGGCTACAAAGGCGTGTACCGCGGCGTCATGCCCATCAAGGTCAACCAGCAGCGCCACGTCGTCGAAGAGATCGTGCGCGCCGGCAACAAGACCCACCTCGGCCTCGAGGCCGGCTCAAAGGCCGAGCTGCTCGTCGCCACCGCGCTGCTCGACGACGCCGAGAAGCTGCTGGTGCTCAACGGCTACAAAGACAGCGAGTACGTCGAGACCGCGCTCGCCGCGCAGCGCCTCGGCCTGAGCCCCTTCATCGTCCTCGACCGCTACGCCGAGCTCGCCTTGATCCTCGGCGTCGCCAAGAAAGAGGGCCTGCGCCCGCACATCGGCATGCGCTTCCGCCTGACGAGCAAGGGTGCCGGCAAGTGGCAAGAGTCGTCGGGCGACCGCAGCAAGTTCGGCCTGTCGGCCTCCGAGGTCATCCGCGCCGTCGAGACCCTGCGGGCCGCCGACATGCTCGATTGCCTGCAGCTGCTGCACTTCCACATCGGCAGCCAGATCACGACGATCCGCTCGGTGAAAGAAGCCGTGCGCGAAGCCGTGCGCGTCTATCAAGACTTGCGCAACATGGGCGCCACCGGCCTGACCCACATGGATGTGGGTGGTGGCCTCGCTGTTGATTACGACGGTTCAAAGACCAACTTCCACAGCTCGAAAAACTACAGCAATCAAGAATACGCCTCCGACGTCGTCTACGGCATCATGGACGGCTGCGACCAGGCCGGCATGCCGCACCCGACCATCATCACCGAGGCCGGCCGCGCCCTGGTCGCCCACCACGCGGTGCTGGTGTTCAACGTGCTGGGCATCAACGAGATGACCAGCCCGCGCGTCAACGAAGACCTCAAGGCCCTCCCCGAGGAGCACAAGACCGTCCACGCCATGTGGGAGGCCTTCCAGTCGGTGAACGCCAAGACCTTCCAGGAGTCCTACAACGACGCCGTTACCCTGAAAGACGAGGCCGAGACCCTCTTCAACGCCGGCGTCGTAGACCTGCGCACCCGGGCCCGCATCGAAGACCTGTTCTGGGCCACCTGCGAAAAGGTGCAGAAGACCACGGCCAAGCTCGATTATGTTCCCGATGATCTGGTCGATCTGAAGAAGAACCTGTCAGATACTTATTACTGCAATTTTTCGGTGTTCCAGTCGATGCCGGATTCCTGGGCCGTCGATCAATTGTTCCCCATCTGCCCGATCCACCGCATGGACGAAGAGCCGACGCGCGAGGCCATCCTCGCCGACCTCACCTGCGACTCCGACGGCAAGATCGACGCGTTCATCGACCTGCGCGACGTCAAAAAGACGCTGCGGCTGCACGCCCCCGACGGCAAGCCCTACTTCCTCGCGGCTTTCCTCGTCGGCGCCTACCAGGAGACGCTGGGCGACCTGCACAATCTCTTTGGTGACACCAACGTCGTGCACGTCTCGATCGCCGAAGGCAGCAAGGGCTACAGCCTCGAGCACGTCGTCGAAGGCGACCGCGTCTCCGAGGTGCTCTCGTACGTCGAGTACGACCGCGCCGATCTGATTCGCCGCGTCCGACAGGCCGCCGAAAAAGCCGTGCGGGCCGGCAAGATGACCTTCGAGCAATCGGCGACGTTCATGCGCCGCTACGAAGAAGGCCTCGCCGGCTACACCTACCTCGAAGACATCGAATCGCCGTAGCCGTCGTCGCTGGTCGTCGAAGTCGCCGGCGGCGCACCAAGGTGTGCGCTCCGGTCGATCTGACCCTTCGTCGACGACAAAACGGCGTTCGACACGAAGTCTTCGTTGCGCGTGCGCCCGCTCGCGCGTATGTTCCCGCGCCCTCGAGAGAGATACCGGAGGAAGTCATGGCGACCGCTCGTTCCCGCGAAAAAGACCTCACCCCACCGCAGGTGAAAGAGCTGACCGCCATGCTGGAGGAGAAGCGTTCAGAGCTGGTCGAAGCCCTGCGCACCCGCCGGCAAGGCAGCGCCCAGGCCGAGACCCGGCAGGGCGATGAAGCCGACCAGGCCTCCGAAGACGCCGAGGTCGCCCTCGAGACCCGCCTCATGGACCGCGACGCCAAGCTGCTGCGCGAGGTCGAGCGCGCGCTCGACAAGGTCAAGAGCGGCACCTACGGCCTCTGCGAAGGCACCGACGAGCCCATCGGCTACGCCCGCCTGAAGCTGCGGCCGTGGACGCGCCACAGCGTCACCTACAAAGAAGAGCTCGAGCGCGAAGCCAAGCGCTCCGGCACCGAAGGCTGAACCGGCCCGCGGGGCGCCACACAGAGACACGTCGGCGACGTCGACAGCCGGTGGCTATGCTGGGTGCCATGGCCTTGCGCGTCTCCGCTCTCGTTCTCGGCTGCGCTTTCGCATCGGCAGCGTTCTCGTCGTCGTCGTGCGCGACGTCGGTCGCGTCGGCGGCACCGTCTCTGGGTGCGAGAGCGAGCGCCCTGCCGCGCGACTTCGACGCCGGCGCACCGAGCACCGCCTGGGTGCCGAAGCCGCAATCGGCCAACGAGGCCACGGTCTTGATCGCCGACGCCGTCGAGATGCTGCAGCGCCGCGACGCCGGGGCGCTGCCGCGCTTCGAAGCCCTGCTGCGCTGCGACTTCTTGAGCGAGCGGGGCCGCGCCAACCTCTACTGGCTGAGCGCCGAAGCCGCCCGCGGCGTCGACGACGGCAAGCGCCGCGAGGCATTGGCCGGTTACCTGGTGGCGGCCTCGGTGTTGCCCAGCGACGTCGAGCTGCGCGACAAGGTCGGCCGCGCGCGGGCCATGTTGCTCGCCGACCAGGTGCAGAGCCGCGGCCTCGGCGACTCGCCCGAGCGGCCCATCGTCGTCGACAGCGTCAGCGACGCCGACATCCTCGTGGCCCAGCTGGGCTGCGGCGCCCGCGGGCAGTCGCCCTACATCGTGCGCCACGGGCTCATCACCACCGCCGGTGACGACGACGACGGCCTCGCCGCCCGCCGCTTGCTGTGCACCGAGAACGGCGACGAGCTGGTGCTGTGGTTCCGCGTCGCGCCCTGACCTGCCCCCTCTGCGGGTGAGGCCGACGGCGTGAGCGGATAGAAGGGCGCCATGGCCGCGGATCCGCAAAACCTGATCTTCGGCCGCTACGAGCTCATCCGACGGCTCGCGCTCGGCGGCATGGGCGAGGTGTTCCTGGCCCGGCAGACCGGCGGCGTCACCGGCGCCGAGCGGCTGGTCATCTTGAAGTCGCTGTTGCCCGAGCTCGCCGAGCAGGACGGCTTCGTCGACCAGTTCCTCGACGAGGCCCGCGTGGCCGCCAAGCTCAACCACCCGAACGTCGTGCAGATGTTCGAGGCCGGATTGTGGAACGGCGTCTACTTCATTGCCATGGAATACATCCGCGGCGAGAACCTGTCGCGCATCCACAAGGCAGCGAGAGCCAAGAGAACGCCGCTTCCCATTCACATCGTCGTGCGCATCGTGCGCGACGCGTTGAACGGCCTCGGACACGCCCACGCCGCCATCGACGACCAGACCGGCCGGCCGCTGGGCGTGGTGCACCGAGACGTCAGCCCACAGAACATCATGGTGCGCGTCGACGGGGTCACCAAGGTCGTCGACTTCGGCATCGCCAAGTCCGGCAACCGCAGCTCGCGCACGGCAACCGGCGTGCTCAAGGGCAAGCTGCAGTACATGTCGCCCGAGCAGGTGCGCGGCGACGAGCTCGATCACCGCAGTGATCAATTTGCCATGGGTGTGGTCGTCTGGGAACTTCTCACCGGACAACGATTGTTCATCGGCGACCACGAAATCCAGCTCTTGAAAGCCGTGCTCGAGCAGCCGATCGCGGCGCCGTCGTCGCTCATGGCCGGGTTTCCGGCGGAGCTCGAGGCCGTGATCATGCGCATGCTCGAGCGCGATCCCGAGGCCCGCTACCCGTCGTGCGCCGAGGCCGCCGACGCGCTGTCGGCGTGGCTCGGGCAGCGCAGCCGCCGCGTGTCCGAAGCCGACGTCGCCGGCTTCATCAAGCCCATCGTCGGCGACAACGTCGACGAGATGTCGCGCAACAGCTCGCCGTCGGGCGAGAACTTCATGCTGCAGCTCGGCCACACGCCCTCGCGCGGGTCGCCGTCGCCGTCGCCGTCTTCGTCACAGTCTTCGTCACCGTCGTCACCGGCAACCGAGGGACTGCCTGGCACCTCGCCCACCGGCCAGCACCGCCTTGAGCAGACCCGGGCGCGCAAGGTCGGCGTCGGCGTCGGCCTCGGCGCCGCGGCCATCGTCGTCGTGGTCGCCGTCGGCCTGTTCATCGCCATTGCCGATCCCGGTGGCCGGACCCTGGGAACCTCCAGCGCACAGACCACGCCCACGACGTCGCTGTCGGCGGCGCCAGCGACGTCTGCGACGTCGTTGTCGGCGCCTGGGCCAGCGACAACGCCAACGCCGCTGGCGCCGCCGGTGGTCGACGTGGCGACCGAACCGTCGGGGGCCTCGATCATCGTCGGCGCCAGCTCGTTCGGCATGACGCCGGCGCGGCTGACGCGCTTGAGCGCCGGGGCCAGCCACGAGCTGACGCTGCAAAAGGACGGCTACCTGCCCCAGAAGGTGCTCGTCGCCGACCTCAAGGACGGCGACGAGCGACAGCTGTGGATCAGCCTCGAGAAGATCGCCGAACCGACGCCGACCACGAAGCCCACAAAGACGTCGACGAAGACCACAGCGAAGACCACAGCGAAGACCACGGCGAAGACCACAGCGCCGCCGGTCGATGCGACGCCGGGCACGCTGGCCGTCAACACCCGGCCGGGCTCGAGCAAGGTCTTTCTCGACGGCGTGCTGGTCGGCACCACGCCGTTCTTCCTGGCGCGGGTGGCGCCGGGTTCGCACACGGTGGTGCTCGAGAACCTCGCCAGCGGCGTAAAGATGACCCGCGCCATCGTCGTGGCTCCCGGCGAAAAGACCAAGCTCGACGAGAAATGGAAATGATCGTGAAGACGGCATTGGTAAAGGTCGGCGGCGAGGTCGTCGACGACGCAGCCCACCTCGAAGGCCTGGCCCGAAACGTCGCCGAGCTGGTGCAGGGCGGCTGGCACGTCGTCATCGTCCACGGCGGCGGCCCGCAGGTCACGCGGTTGCAAGCGCGGCTCGGACAGACCGCCACCAAGGTCGCCGGCCAACGCGTCACCGGAAAAGACGACATCGACGCCGTCGTCAGCGCCTTGTGCGGCACCGTCAACGTCGCCTTGTGCGCGGTGTTGTTCCGCGCCGGGGTCAAGGCCTTTGGGTGTCACGGCGCCAGCGTCATCGAGGCCAGCAAGCGCCCGCCCGCCGAAGTCAAAGGACACGGCGTCGTCGACTACGGCGAGGTCGGCGACGTCGGTGGCGTCGACAGCAAGGTGCTGGCCGGGCTGTGCGGCCTCGGGCTCGTGCCGGTGCTCGCCACCCTCGGCCTCGAGCGCAGCAGCGGCCGCGTGCTGAACATCAACGGCGACACCGCCGCCGCCGCCGTGGCCCGCGCGTTGCCCGCGACGCTGTTGTTGTCGGTGACGGCCGTGGGCGGCGTGTTTGCCAACCTGCACGATCCGTCGTCGCGGTTGCCGCTGCTGACGCCGTCGTTGGCGCGGGCGAAGATCGACGACGGCACCATCTCCGGCGGCATGATCCCCAAGGTCGAAGAGGCGCTGTCGCTGTTGTCGTCGGGGGTCGCGACCGTGGCCATCCTCGACGCCCGCGCGCCCGGGGCGTTCGTCGCTGCCGCCGAAAACGACGGCTCGCGCGGCACTGTTTTCGCGGCAGAAGGGTTTGCGGCAGAAGGATTCGGGTTGCGCGTGGAGCCAGCCCCGATCCTGAAAGACGCGTGACGTCGTCGGATTCGCCGGCGTCGGCAGCTTTGCCGTCATCGTCACCGGTGCAGCCGAGCGGCCCGCTGCAAGGCATCGTGGTGGTGCTGGTGCGCACCGAAGGCGCGCGCAACGCCGGATCGGTGGCCCGCCTGTGCGGCAACTTCGGCGCCGCCTTGCGCTTCGTCGACGTCAAAGCCGACCTCGCGACCAAAGACGCCTGGCAGATGGCCCACCCGTGCGAGGCCCTGCTCGACGAGGCCCCCCGCTTTGCGACCCTCAGCGCAGCGCTGCACGACGTGGCGCTGGCGGTGGGGACGTCGGGCAAGATCTCGTCGGCGATCAGCGCGGCGCCTCTCGATGTTGCGCGCGCGCGGCTGTTGCTGCCGCCGCCGGGCGAGAAGCTGGCGCTGGTGTTTGGCAACGAGCGCGTCGGGCTCTCGCTCGACGAAGCCGCGCTGTGTCCGCGGGTCATCCGCCTGCCGACACCTGGACCGGTCGACAGCCTCAACCTCAGCCACGCCGTCGCCGTCACGCTGACGTTGTTGTCGTCGGCGTCGTCGTCGGCCCCCGGTCAGAAGAGCGAGCCGCGGGCGTCGTCGCCGGCGCGGGCGGCGTTGTTGACGACGTGGGAAGACGCGCTGTCGGCCCGCGGCTTCTACAGAGCGACCACCCGCGAGCAGATGAGCCCGCGCCTGCGCGAGCTGCTCGACAAGATGGACATCAGCGAGCGCGACACCGTGCTGCTGCGCGACATGCTCAAGCGGCTCGGCGGCCTGGGCTGACGAAGCCGCATCAACCACCGCCGACACGAAGAGAGGCGCCGCGGGGCGCCTCTCCTGGTTGCTGCTGATCGACGAAGCGTGACGACGACGACGACCCATGCCGGGGCGAGGGGCGCTACTTCGCGCGGCCGTAGGTGGCGGTGGCCCGGCCGAGGGCCAGGGTGTTCTGGTTGAGCATGAAGCGCAGCAGCGCGCCCGTGGACTTCTGGTCGGCGCCTTCGAGCTTCGGCACCTTGAGGGCGTAGACCGTGACGATGTAGCGGTGCGGCGCGCCGGGCGGCGGGCAGGGTCCGCCGTAACCCGACATGCCGAAGTCGGTGTAGCCCTCGATGCCCGCGGTCTTGCCCGACGCGCCCTGCTCGAGCTTCGTCGTCGTCGACGGCAGGTTGAACACGCTCCAGTGGAAGAAGCCCACGCCGGTCGGCGCGTCGGGATCGTGCACGATGACCGCGAAGCTCTTGGTGTCTTTGGGCGCGTTGCTCCAGCTGATGGCCAGGCTCTTGTTGTCGCCCTTGCAGCCGAAGCCGCCAAAGACGCCGGCGTTGTCGACGACGCCGTCCTTCAAGCCCGGCAGCGTCACCTTGATGGTGGTCGGCGCCGGGTTCGGATCGGCCAGGTCGGGAGCGCTGACGGTGGCCAGGTTCGACGTCGGGTTCGTCGGATTCGTCAGGTTCGTCGGCGACGCCGGCGACTTCGGCGACGCGGCCGATGTCGGCGGGGCAGACGGCGCCGGCGTCGGCGTCGGCCCGGTGTTGGAGGGCGGCGGCGTCTTCTGGGCAAAGGCGGCGAGCGACGCGGTGATGACGGCGACGATGACAAAGCTGCGAATCATGGAACCTCAGGGAATGACCCAAGAGAACCGATGAACAGCCCCCGCGCAATCGTGGTCGTCAAACCGGGTCGGCGTTGGCGGCCCGCGGATGCGCTCAGCGCGGGCTGTCTGGATCAAGCCGGGCACCGGCAGCGAGGCCCTCGGCCGAGAGCTTCAACCCGGCCTCCGCGGCCATCGCGGTCAGCCACGCCAGAGCGTCGTTCGTCGAGGTAAACGCCCGCTCCGGATACGCCGCCGGCTTCAGCCAGCGGATGGCCCGCAGAGCCCCGGCCATCAGGCTGTTGGCAACGACGATGGCGTTGGCGAGGCAGCGCTGGCCATCTCCGGCCTTGGCCACGGCTGCCAGCCGCCTGCGCATCTCGGCACCGGGCCGCTCGGCGTCACGCGCGATGTAGAGCCCCACGTAGGGCGCGTTCCTGGCCATCGTCAGGCGCAGCGTGGCTTCCATCTGCTGGCAGTCGTCTTCGCTGACCGCGCCGCTGATGCGGGTGATCACCAGCGGAAAGTGGTCGGTGTCGCAGACGTACACGAGCGCACCTCGTCAGACCGGCGGCACCGGATCGGCGCCGAACAGGGCCTGCAGCCGATCACCGAGCTCGCGCTCGACCTGGGCCGCCGCCACCTCGAGCAGACCACGAGCGGGCTCGGGAAAGGCGAAAGCGACCTTGAGTGCCCCGGCTTCCTTGACCATCGTGGCCATCGCCGTCACCCGCTCGGCGGCCCGTTGGTGCGACGAGGCCAGCGGTCCCCAGCCGAAGAGAAACAGCCGTGGCGCGTTGATGCGCCCCAGC
Organism: Myxococcota bacterium; assembly: GCA_046593615.1. Lineage (GTDB taxonomy): Bacteria > Myxococcota > UBA727 > UBA727 > VGSZ01 > VGSZ01. Next base: position 10,893 of record JBKJNL010000054.1, read on the forward strand.
GTCGCGAACAGCACTTTTTCGCCGTCGGCGCCGGTGATGGTGCCCGCGGCGAGCAGCCGCGACAGCCGACCGCACAGGCGCCAATCGATCATGCCCAGCAGGCCACCGAGCGGGCGGACGTCGGCGCAGACGCCGCAGACCACGGAGTCGACGTCGAGGGCATCGAGGGCCGCCAGGGTGGGCTCCAGCAGGCGCGAGCCGGTGCGGCCGGCCAGCACACGCACCTGGGCGTCGTCGGCGCGGATGGGGGGCTGGGTGGTGCCAGCGGGGCGGGCCAC
>JBKJNL010000082.1:0-6097 GCA_046593615.1 Myxococcota bacterium
ATTTCCTTCAAAGAAATAATCCTTGGCCGCCAATGGTCGCAGCGCCTGGGCGTAGGCACCGAGCGCGTATTTCACCAACCCCGTGTCGAGGTGCGAGCTGTGGTTGGCCACGACAATCACATTGCGATTGGCGGGGATGAACGACCGGCCTTCCACCGTTGTCTTGAAGCCCTGCGAGTAGAGATTCTCTTGCAAAAAAGACAGCGCGCCGCGGCCCGCGGCGACGCCGGGGTTCTTCAAGGCGAGGTCGAGCGCTTCACGCAGCGCCGCGGGCATGCGGTCGCTGACGTCTTCGTTGGTGTCTTCGTTGGCGCCGCCCTTGTTCGACGACTTCTTTGTGCGCGTCAGCGTGGCAGTCGTCTTCTGCGGCAGCGACGGCGCGTCGCGCACCAGCAGCTCGATCTCGGCGACCGTCTCTTTGGTGACCAGCAGCTCGGGGTCGAGCTTGACGCCGTTCAGCAGGCTCTCGAGCTGCTGCTGCAGCTCGACCCACATCAACGAGTCGAAGCCGAGGTCGGCCGTCAGCGACGTGGTGCTCTGCACCTTGCTGACATCGATGCCGACGGTGCGGGCGATGGCCTGGCGCACCGGCGAGAGGATGACGACGTTGGATCCGCCGACGCTCTGGCCGACGCTGTCGTCGCCGCGTTCGGCCAGCTCGCGCTCGCGCCGCAGCAACAGGCTCTCGAGCCACGCCTTGACCTCGCGGCGCTTGACCTTGCGCGAGGCGGTGCGCGGCAGCGCGGTGTCGAACACCTCGACGACGGCGGGGCGCTGCCAGCCGGGCAATTTGAGCAGGCGCTGGCCGAGCTGCTGCCGGGCCTTTTGCTGCACGGCCGGGTCGTTGCTCACAACGTCGGCGCCGCCGTTTGCGCCGGGCACGGCAGCGACGAACACGCAGGCCAGGCGCTCGCCGCCCTTGGGGTCGCTGATGCCGAGCAAGGTCAGCTCGAACACCGCAGCGACGCGCTCGAGGCTCTTCTCGACGTCGTCGAGGTAGATGTTTTCGCCGGCGGCGGTGATGACCACGTCTTTGGAGCGGCCGACGATGCGCACGGTGCCGTCGCTGGCGATGGTGCCGAGGTCGCCGGTCTTGAACCAACCGTCTTTGGCGAGCACGGCGTCGGTGGCGTCGGCGTTTTCGAAGTAGCCCTGCATGACGTTGTCGGCGCGGGCCTGGATCTCGCCCATGGCCCCCGGTTTCTCACCGAGCACGACGCCGCTGTCGACGTCGACGAGCCGCAGCTCGACGCCGGGAATGGCGTGGCCGACGGTGCCCGCGGGCAGGCCCATCTTGCCTTCGGCGACCGTCAAGACCGGTGCGGTCTCGGTGAGGCCGTAGCCTTCGGCGAGGGGCAGGCCGAGGCCCTGGAACATCTCGTGGACGGCCGGCGGCAAGGCCGACCCGCCCGAGATGAGCACGCGCAGGTGGCCGCCGAACTGGTCGTGCACCGGCTTCAACAACAGCTTGCCGGCCGAGACGCCGAATTTCGTGCCCAGCGACTTGTTGATCTTCAACAGGGTCTGAAACACCGACGAAGCCAGCTCACCACGTTCTTGTGATTGCTTGGTGATGCGGCGCTCGAGCAGCTGCCACAAAGCGGGAACACCGACGATGGCGGTGATTCGGCCGGCCTTCATGGCATACAGCACACGCTCGCCGATCACGGCATCAGGAGTATACACCGTTGCGCCGGCGGCGAGCGGCATCAATAAACCACAGGTGAACTCAAAGGTGTGGTGCAGCGGCAGCACCGACAGCATGCGGTCGGAGCCGGTCACGGGGAACACGGCCAGCAGCGAGCCGAGCAGCGCGCAGAAGTTGCCGTGGCTCAGCATCACGCCCTTGGGCTCGCCGGTGGTGCCCGAGGTGAACAGGATCGAGGCCAGGTCCGACGACGACGGCAACGTGCGTTCTCGGGTGTCGATGCCCGGCCCGGTCACCGCGGTGAGGTGCAGGTCGAGCACCGGCCCGTCGAACACCCCTCCCCCATCGGCCGGGGCATCGGCAGGGGTCGCCAGCACCGACGACAAACGCGTGCGCACGCCTTTGTCGACGACGCACAGGGCGGGCCGGGACTTCTTCAGGATGTTGCGCGCGGCCGGCGGCTCGATGTTGGCGTCGAGGGGCACGAGGGTGGCGCGCAGCAGCAGCACGCCAAAGGCGACGACGGCCCAGTCGGGGTGGTTGTTGGCGGCGATGACGACGCGGTCGCCGGCTGTGACGCCGGCCTGCTCGAGGCGCAGCGCGGCGGCGCAGGCCCGGTCGCACAGCTCGCGGTAGCCGACCTCGACGACGTCGCTGCCGGCGTTGCTGCCGGCGTTGGTGGCGCTGCTGCCGGCGTTGCTGCCGGGCTCGACGACGACGGCGGCTTCGCCGGCGATCACGGCCGGTGGCGGCAGGAACAGCGCCAGCGCGGTCTTGTTCTTGTGGCGGCGCGCGGCCTCGATGAGCAGGTGCGCGAGGGAGTCGAACGGCGGCACGGGCTTCTTTGCGCGGTCGGCGGCGGCGAGGCGGAGCTGGCGGCGCTCGCCGAGGGCCGGCAGGTGCCGATCGAGCAGGTGGGTGCGCCAGTCGACGACGCCGGTGTCGATGACGTCGACGCCGGCGCGGGTGCAGGCCATGCGCAGGCCGCGCTGGGCGAAGCGGACGTCGTCGGCAAAGAACGGCGGGGCCTGCACGAGGGCGGTGTCTTTGGCCGCGGGTCGGGCCATGGCCCGGATCGACGTCGACAGCTCATCGCCCAGGCGCGCGGCGCGCTCGCCGAGGTGGGGTGTGACGCGGCCGCTCACGAGCGACACCGCGCCGGCGGCAGCGCGCGCGGCGAGATCGCGGGCCTGGTCGAGGCCGGGCGGCAGGGCCACGGCGTCGTCGACGGAGAGCAGGCCGGCCAGGGTCGGCTTGTCGGGGCTCCTTCTCAGGTGCAGGTCGAGCAGGTCGAGCAGGCGCGCGGCCGTCAGCGGGTCCTTGTCGGCGGTGGCGACGTGCACGACCGAGAGCGCCGGCCCACCCCGCAGGCTGGCAACGACGACCGCGGCGACGGCATCGGCGACCACGTCGACGGGCAGGGCTTCGACGCGGGCCCGGGGCAAAAACGGCAGGCGCAAGGCGCCGTCGTGGATGCGCTCGAACAGCGGCAACAGCCCGTGGCCACCGCCGTTGATGATCAAGCCATCGTCTTCATCAGCCTCGGCGTTGTCATCGTCGACCAGGGGCACGAGCAGAGCCGGCAGCCGCACCAGCGCGACGGCGACGTCGTCGGAGCCGGCCGCGGTCATCAGCTCGGCAAGGGCCCGGGTGAAGCCGCGCGCGGCCCACGTCGACGCCGTCGGAAAGCCCCAGGTCGAGGCCCGCTCGACAAGCGCGACCTTCAAGGCGGCGGCCAGCGCCTGCTCGCGATCGTCGTCGACGGCGCGCTCGTAGCCCCGGCCGCGCGACGGTCCGCCGCGGGTCACGAGGTCGTCTTTGACGGCCTGGCGCCGCAGGGCCTCGGCGTCGGCGTGCCGCACGCTCTGCCGGCAAAAATCGACGCGGGCTGCCAGCGAAGCCTGCTCGCGGGCGACATCGACGTCGCCGCCCTTGACGCCCCCGCCGACAGCACCGGCACCGGCACCGAACAGCACACCGCGGGGATCGACCTCGGCGATGAGTCCCTTCTTGCCGCCGGCCACCGACAGGCGCGAGCCGAGCACGAAGGGCACGCCCGCCGCGCGGGCCCGGCCAAGCAGGGCCGCGGTCTGCACCAGATCTTCGTCGACGGCGTCGTCGAGGCGCCGCGAGCTCGAGGTGCTTCCAGCCAGGTGCAGCACGCAGCCGATGGCGCTGGCCTCCCCGGAATCGGCACCCGACGCGGCACCGGAGTCGGCATCGACCACGACGAGGCCGGCGGCGCGCAGGCGGCGAGCCACCAAGACAGCCAGGGCGTTTTCTTTGCCGCGCAGGCCCGAGACGACGACGGAGGAAGCCATGCGGCTTCATCGACGACGACGACGGACCGCGCAAGAGGATCGGGCCGCACCCGTCGTCGGCATCGTCGTCGGCGGGGTGGTTACGTTGAATCCATGATCCGCACCTGCTCGTCCTGTGGCCAGAAGAACCGCGTGGCCCCCGCCCACCTCGCCGACGACGGCCGCTGCGGCAAGTGCCAGCAGGCGCTGCCCGGCCTCGACGCCCCCGTCGACGTCGACGACGCCCAGAGCTTCGACGACATCGTCAACGGGGCCAGGGTGCCGGTGCTGGTCGACTTCTGGGCCGGCTGGTGCGCCCCGTGCCGGGCAGCGGCGCCGCAGGTGAAGTCCCTCGCCCACGAGATGAAGGGCAAGGCCCTGGTGCTCAAGGTCGACACCGACCAGCACCCGCAGCTGGCGCAGCGCTTCGGCGTCCGCGGCATCCCGCACTTCGTGGTGCTCAAAGACGGCAAGCCCCGCGTCGAACAAGCCGGCCTCGTCGACGCCCGCCAGATGCGCGCCTGGCTCGACGCCGCCCGCTGATCGCGCGCCCCCGTGCGAGCCAACCCGCCCGTGCGCAACGCCTGCGCATCCGATGCGCAAGGTGATCGCGGCCCACGACGCGCTTGCGCACCGCGCTGCGCAACCGCGCTGCGAGCGCAAGCCGAAGCCGTGGCAGCCGCTGGCACACGACGTGGATTTGTCGACCTCGAAGACGCCACCTGCGAGGTTCCCATGTCCGACGGCCGCATTGCTTCGACCCCCTCGACCACCGCCACCTCGGGGACCTACGGCGACGGCATCAACCGCCCCGGCACGCCGAAGCCGACGCAGAGCGTTCTCGAGCGCCGCCAGATCGAGGCCCAGGCCGGCGTCAGCATGCTCGAGAACGGCGCCAGGCTCATCGGTGGCTTCGGCGTCAGCAGCAGCGGCGACGACTTCATCCCCCGCCCCGGCACCCCCGCGCCCCCGGCGGCCACCGTGACCCCGCCCCCCGCGCAGCAGCCCGAGCCCGGCCTGCAGGTCGGCGGCGTCGAAGGCTTCCCCGCCGGCGCCGTGCGCACCCCCGGCGGCTACACCATCGTGACCACCGGCGACGACGCCACCTGGAAGATCTACGGCCCCGGCCAGAAGCTCTCCGACGAGCCGCTCACAAAGGTGTGGGGCGACCCCCACGTCAACGAAAAAGACGGCACGCGCTGGGACTTCACCAAAGACAGCAACTTCATGCTGCCCGACGGCACCGTGATCCGCGCCGACACCACCTCCGAGACCGGCAAGTCGTTCACGCAGGGCCTCAGCATCGTCTCGGGCAACGACCGCGTCGAAGTCACCGGCGTCAACTCCAAGAACCCCAAGGTCGGCCAGCCCAGCAAAGACGGCGAAGCCTGGATGAACCAGAACGCGGCCACGCTGACCCAGGGCGCGACGTTCACGATGCGCACCGACGGCAAGAACGTCGACTGGTTCCGCGCCACCAACGGCAAGCTCGAAGGCGTCATCACCGGCAGCGTCGCCAACTTCGACGGCAAGAACAGCTACGACCAGGTCATCGGCGGCAACGGACAAGCCAGCGGCGCCAACGTCGACCTGCAAGGCGCGCTCAAGCGCTTCGGCGGACAGGCCGCGGGCGGCCTCGGCTTCCTCGGCGCCGACGTCGAGAGCTTCCTCTCACAGGTCGGCGGCGCGCTGCAGTCGTTGTCCGAGCAAGACAGCCTCAAAGACCTCTTTGCCCAGAACCGCAGCGCCAACCGCACCGCCCGCCGCCGCTGAGCCGCTGCTGATGGAGGCGTGCTGATGAAGCCCCGCTCCGGTCCGCCCCCCGCCCCGCCGAAGCCGACGACGAAGCTGCCGACGCCGAAGCCGTCGACGCAACAGTCGTCGGTGGCGCCGCCGCAGCCGTCGACGCAGCCGTCGACGCAGCCGTCGTCGGGGGACGAGCCCCACAAGGCCCGGCTCGGTCTGGCAAAGAAGAACGCGCCGCCGACGACGGGACCAAAGACCGCCGAGCAGGTGGCCCGCGCTTTTGAGAAGGGCGACGTCACGCTCGCGACGGTCCTCGGTGTCACCAACGAGCAGCGCGCGGCCTTGAAGGAGCGCGCGTCCTCCCGGCTCAAGGACCGCCGCGCCGACGCCATGCCGCTGCTCG
>JBKJNL010000089.1:0-4645 GCA_046593615.1 Myxococcota bacterium
CTCTGGCAGTCGCCGGCGGCGGGCGCCTGCTCGCAGCCATTGTCACGGCAGACGAGGCCGACGTCGCAGTCGCCGTTGTTGGTGCAGCGATCGGGGTCGGGGTTTTCGGTGCAGGTCCCTTCTATGCAGAGGTCGCCGACGGGGCAGTCGCTGTCGAGCAGACAGCGCGTTCCGTCGCCGACGACGGCCACCTGCTCGGGACAGCCCGCCAGGCCGAACACCACACCCACCACCAGGCACAAAAACGACGCGCGCATCGGGAGGCCTCTCGACGGAAACAGCGAGCTCGACCGTAGCGAACCGTTGTCCCGTGAAAAGGGAGATCACCCCCGGCGTCGGGAGGATGCGTCGTCGTCAACGCCTGCTTCGTCGCCCCGCTTCATCGTGCGGCTGGTCGCGCCTGCTTCGTCGTGAGCTGGGTGACCGCGACGGCGTTGTGGCGGGCAGCGGCTGACGCGTGATCAGCCCTTTTTGGGCAGGACTTTTTCGATGGCGCCGGTCAGCTCGGGCGACAGCGGCTCGACGCCGGAATCGAACTTCGCCACGACCACGCCTCGTTCGTCGACGAGGAATTTGGTGAAGTTCCACTTCACCGGGCCCTTCTGGGCGGTGAGCGTCTTGTAGAGCGGCGCCATCTCGTTGCCGCTGGCGTGCACCTTGTCGAACAGCGGGAACGTCACGCCGTATTCGTCGGCGGCGAACTTCTTGATGGCCGCGCCGTCTTTGGGCTCCTGGCCGCCGAAGTCGTTCGACGGAAAGCCCAGCACGACCAGGCCCTTTTCCTTGTACTTTGTATAGAGCTGCTGCAGCTCGGCATACTGAGGTGTGTAACCGCACTCTGAGGCCACGTTCACGATCAACAGGGCCTGGCCGCGGTAGCTCTTGAGGTCGACCTGTTTGCCGTCGATGTCGGTGACGGCCAGGTCGAGTGGGGCGGCGGTGGCGGATGCTGCGGCCGGCTTTGGCTCTTTGGCCTCGGCGGAGCAGGCGACGATGCCAAAGGCCGGGAGGGCCAGGAGAGTCAGGCCGATGGAAACTGCGCGGGCGGCACGGGCGATCATGAAGCCTCCATGGAAACTTGAGCCACCGGATTGGATGCCGCGGCGCACTGACGGTTGCTTCAGGCTGTTCAGCCTAGAAGAAATGGCGGCGAACAATGTTCATGAAGTCACTGCTGAAAGACTCCATCTCGGCGCCGACAATCTTGATGCGGCTGCCAAAGGAGTTGTAGGCGATGACGGCCGGGATGGCGGCCAGCAAGCCGGCGGCCGTGGCGATGAGGGCCTCGGAGATGCCGGGGGCGACGGTGGCGAGGTTGGCCGATCCCTTGGCGCCGATCTCGCCGAAGCTCTTCATGATGCCGACGACGGTGCCGAACAGGCCGATGAACGGCGCGGTCGAGCCAACCGTGGCGAGGAAGGGCACGAGGCGCTCGAGCTCGGTCAGCTCGGCGAGGGCCGCGCGGCGCAGGGCGCGTTCGACGTTTTCGACGCCGCCGCCGATCTGGTCTTTGCCCTTTTCGGCGGCGGCGGCTTCGCGCTGCTTGACCTTGACGAGCTCCTGGTAGCCGGCGCGGAAAATCTGCGCCAACGGCGACGCCGACATCTGCTCGGTGCGGGCGAAGATCTCGTCGAGGCGCTTGCTCTGCCAGAAGTGCTCGAGGAACTCGACCGACCCGTTCTGCGAGTTCCGGATGGCCATGAACTTCACGATGATGATTGCCCAGCTGGCGACCGAAAAGGCCACCAGCAGCAGCAGCACGAAGAACGCGAGCGGGCCGCTGTGCGTGATCGTGGCAAAGAACGAGGGGGCCTCGCCGGTGGCCGTTTCCGCGATGCGCGCCGAGATGACGTCGTTCATGGCGGTTGCATGGCATGCCCCGCTGTCGTCGTCACCCTCTCCGCGGCCCGTCTTGCTCACCCGCTTCACGCCGTGCGCGCGCACCGCATGAAAACGGCGCCTCGGAGGCGCCGTCTTTGTCAGCTCATCGCGGAGCGCGCGCTGCCGGGGCCCACCGTCAGGTGAGGCCCTTCTGGCGCTTGAGCGCGGCGACGACGCGGGGGTATTCGATCTCCCACTCGGGCGTGCCTTCGCGAAGGTTCTTCAGGCGCGAGCGGGCCTCTTTGTCGAGCTCTTCGTCGACGCCGGTGTACTTCTCGAAGACCGACTTCAAGAAGATGCGCAGGGCTTTGTCGTCGGCGTAGACCTCGGCGATGTTCTTGGAGTTGAACAGCGCTTCGAGCATCTGCGCGAGCACGAAGTCGATGCCGTCTTCGCCGAGCTTGAAGCCGCGGGCCTCGGCGAGGGACTTCTTCACCTGGGCGAAGCGGTCCTGAGAGAAGCCGCGGCGGGCCATCGTCTCTTTGGTCTCGGTGATGAGGCGCTCTTCCTCATTCATGTATTCGACCATGACGGCGGCGAGATCGAGCTCGGCCTCGTCCATCCGGCCGTCTTCGACCTCGACCTCGCCCTTGCTGTGCAAGGTCCGCACGACTTCACGGGCGATTTTCGGGATGATCTTTCGGTACAGGCGCATCAGGTCCTCCAAAAACCGAGCGACCGCGGGAATACGCGCCCCCGGATGCCGGAGGCCGCACAAACGGGTCTTCGGGGGGACGCGACCGGAGCCGCTAACCAAGAACGCCGCCATCGTAATGAGGGCCCCTCCGATCTCAAAGCGCTTTCAAAACACGGGGCCGAAAAAATCATCGCGCCGCGGAACCGCCGCCAGCGAGAGAGCGAGATCGGACAGAGAGGGCGAAAAGCAAAGGGCGCCGTGGGCGCCCTTGTGCTTCGCAGCTCGCTCACGTCCGTCGCTCCGATCAGCGACCGCGCAGGTCGCCGGAGACGTGCAGCTTGGATGTGCTTTCGGCCAAGGCCTTTGGCTTCTGGATTCCGCCGGGCGCCTTGACCGTCGTGGCCGACGCCGTCACGGCACCGGACACCGGAAGGATCACGGTCTTTGGCTCGGCGTCGACGGCGAGGGCCGCGAGGGCGATCGCTTCGAGGTCGGCGAGGCGATCGGCGTCAAGCAGCTCGTGGGCCGAGAGGTGGAGGTCGATGGGCATCACCTCGCCGGCACCGATGGTGGCGACGTCGCTGAGCACCACTTCGCGGTGAAAGGCCCCGTCGATGACCAGGGAAAACGGCACCTGCACGATGCCGCTTCGCGTGAGGCCGTGGCTCAGCGCCTGGGCGCGCTTGTTGACCTGCGCGCTCTTGCGCGTGGACCGGTCGACGACGTCCACGCCGTCGGCAGCGCCGCCATCGGGGTCAACGTCGGCGGGGGTGCCGTCGGGGTCGACGTCGCTGGTGTCATCGGCGTCGTCGTCTTTTGCAGGCTGGGCCGCGCCACCGTCGGGGTCGACGTCGCTGCTGTCGTCGGTACCCGGCTGGGCCGCGCCACCGTCGGGGTCGACGTCGGAGCAGTCGTCGCTGTCGTCGTCTTCGCTGCTGTCGTCACCCTTGGCACCGGGCTGCGCCGCGCCGCCATCGGGGTCGACGTCGCTGTGGGGGTCGACGGGGGCAGCGGCGCCACCGTCGGGGTCGACGTCGCTGGCGTCGCCGAAGCCGCCGAAGTCGTCATCGACGTCGGCTACGTCGGCTTCCATGGCGATGGTGCCGTGGATGACGACGGTGTGGCCGCCGAGGCCGTCGAGCACGACGCTGTCGGCGTCGAAGTCGTCGGCGAGCTCGGTGGCCATGGCCATCGCGATCGGGCCAAACGAGACGTCGAGGGCGGCGCCCGCGGCGGGCATCGACCACACGCGCTGGCCATCGGCACCGGGCGACGAGCGCGACGGCAGCGCGGCCCCAAAGCCGGTGCGATCGCTGAGGTCGTAGCGGAACAAAAGCGGGTCGTTGTCGTCGACGACGACGTCACCGACATCGCCGGCCACGGCGGCGCGCAGGCGGGCGCTGGGGGCGTGGGCGATGACCTCGTCGATGATGACGCGGCCGCCGCTGCGATCGGAGAGCTCGATGGTGCCGTCGAGCACCACCCGCGGCTGGACGGCCACGGTGACGAGGTCGGCGTCTTCGACGCCGCACGCCGCGGTGCCGGCTACGGTGGCAGCCACAGCGACGGTCATCATGAAGATGGCCGCCAACCGGGCCCGAGCGGCCCCGGAGCGCGTCACACGGAGCAAGTTCATCGAACAGCGACGCAACACAACGAACCCCTCAGCGACCCGGACAATCCGGGACGTGACGCACACGTGACGCACAGAGCCGAAAGCATGGCCGCTTCCGGGTGCTGTGACAACTGATCGCCAGCGGATCGGACCCGCGGGCCATCTGCCGAACGCTCCCACCCTTCTACAAGAGACAGGCCAACAAATCGGCCGGGAGGCGTGCGTCCCGCGCACGGCACGAGCGTGCCCGGTCTGTGCCGTGGGATCCCCGGTCCGTGCCGCGCAGCACGTGTCTCGCAGCGACGGTGAAGGCGGCGACCCCGTACAACAAGGGGCTGACTGTCCATGATTCCGGCGGCGCTGCGCTGCGGTCTCCCGGGAACGCCCCGACCAGAACGAGGTTCCGTTTGCGCCATCTCCCGCACGCCTTTTCGCGCCATGTCCACCGGGGCCGTGTCCTGACGGGCCTGCTGGTGTTGCCGTTCGGCCTCGTGATCGCGTCCGGCACAGCG
>JBKJNL010000160.1:0-4133 GCA_046593615.1 Myxococcota bacterium
TGACCTGCCGCGCGCGCTCCTGCTCGGCGTGGCGATCACGGGCGCGCTGTACGTGCTGGTCGGCATCGCGGCCGTGGCCGTGGCGACGCCGGCCGCGCTGTCAGCGAGCGAGTCGCCACTGTCGGACGCGATCCGGGGCATCTCGCCCCGGGGGGCCGCGGTGCTCGCCGTGGTGGCGCTGTTCGCCACGGCGAACACGGCGTTGATCGCGTTGGTCGCGTCGAGCCGCATGCTCTACGGGATGGCGCGGGACGGCGCCATGCCAGGGCTGTTCGCGGTCCTGTCCCGCCGCGACACGCCGTCGCGGGCGGGGGTCGCGCTGCTGGTGGTGGCGCTGGCGCTGCTGCCGATTGGCGGCGTCTCCGTGGTCGCCGGACTGTCGTCGTTCGCGGCGCTCCTCGGCTTCGCCGCGGTCGACGTGTCCGTCGTGGTCCTCCGCAAGACCCGGCCGGAGCTGGTGCGCCCGTTCCGGGTGCCGTTGGCGGTGCGGGGGGTTCCCGTGCTCCCGGTCCTCGGCGCCGTGGTGGCCCTGGCCCTCGTGACGCAGTTCGAAGGCCCGGTCTACGTCGCTGGCGCGGTCTCGATCGGCCTCGCCGCGGCGCTGGTCTTTGGCCGCCGCTGGCTGGGAAGGGCCGACGGGCCAGGTCACGCGCGTCCACAGGATCCCTGATGAAGCAACGCGCACGCGCGGCGGCGAGCCGAGCGCTTGGGGGCATCCTCGTGTCCTCGTCGAGCGTTGGCTGCTGTCAGACGCGACGGCACGATCGATTGCTGGTTGGGGCCAAAAGTTCATACGATCGGATGCGGCCCGGCCGCCCAGGGGGCGACTGATGCTGAAGCACAGTGACTTTGCCGCTTTCGAAGCGATCGGCGCCCTCGTCGCGATCTTCGACGTCGACGGCGCGCTCGTCTCCTGGAACGCCTCCTGCTCGACGCTGACTGGATATCCCTTCGAGCAGGTTCGCGGCCGCCTGCTCGGCGATCTCTTGTTGGTGCTGGACGAGCGGGAGGCCGTGCAGGACGCCTTTGCGGAGACGCGCGCGGCGAAGCACGCCACAGAGACCGCGCACCACTGGGTTACGAGCAGTGGCGAACGACGCTGGATCGCCTGGTCCAACACCGTGAGCCCCGGGCCCGATGGGCAGCCGCAATACATCGTGACGACGGGGTTCGACCAGACCGCGCACCGACGGGCCGAGCGGGCGATGCAGACCTCCGCGGCGACGCTCGACGGGATCATCCGCGTCGCCACCGACGCCATCGTCTGCATCGACGCCGATCACCGCATCGTCATGTTCAACCATGGCGCCGAGACCATCTTTGGCTGGTCGGCTGCCGAGGTGCTGGGGCAGCCCCTCGAGACGCTCCTGCCCGCGCGCCTGCGCGCCGTCCATGCCAGGCACATGCAGGAGTTCAGCGAGGGCACCGTGGTCGCGCGGCAGATGGGGGAGCGCCGGCCGATCATGGGCCTCCGTCGAAATGGCGAGGAATTCCCTGCCGAGGCGGCCATCTCTCGGCTCGACGTCGGCGGCATCCAGCTGCTCACGGTCGTGTTGCGCGACGTCACCAGACAGAAGCAGCGCGATGCCGAGCAGAAGTTCCTGGCCGAGGTCGGCGCGGTGCTGATGGGCACCCTCGACTACGAGGAGATGCTGACGACCATCGCGCAGCTTGTCGTCCACAACCTCGCGACCTGCTGCATCATCGAGATCGACACCGACGACGGTCTGCAGCGCAAGCGAGTCATCCACCGCGATCCGGCCCGAAAGGACCTGTGCGAGCGGCTCGCGCTGGTCGGCGTCGCGAACAACCGGTCTCACCTGGCCCAGGCGGCCATCATGTCCAGGCTGCCCTCCGTGATCCACGACGTCACACCCGAGTACCTCAAGACCGTCGCGCACGATGAGGCCCACCTGGAGCTGCTCTCCGAGCTCGCGCCCCGTGCGGTCCTGGCTTTTCCCTTGATGGCAAACGGCCACGTGTTCGGCGCGCTCACCCTGATCACGTCGTCTGCCGTTGATGCTCACGATGTCCGGGTGGCCGAAGAGCTCGCCCTGCGCGCGGGGCTCGCCATCGAAAACGCGCGCCTCTACGAGCACGTCGTCCTCAACACCACGAGCCTGCGCCAGTCCAACGAGCAGATGGCGCAGGCGACGATCCATGCGCAGCAGCTGACGATTGAAGCCCAGGAGCTGACCGTCACGGCCAACGCAGCGACCGCCCGCTCCGAGAAGAGCGAGCGTGAGCTCATCGACGTCGCAGAATTCCGCGAGCGCTTCATCGGCATCGTCGGCCACGACCTGCGCAACCCGCTCAGCTCCATCAGCATGGGCGCGACCCTGCTGCGCGAGCGCGGACAGCTCGACGCCGTCGACGAACGCGCGCTGGCCCGCATGGTGCGAAGCGCCGACCGCATGAAGCGCATGATTTCCCAGCTGCTCGATCTCACCCGCGGCCGCCTCGGCGGCGGATTTCCGCTTGACGTGCGGTGCGTCAACTTGCGCGAGCTGTGCTGCCACGTGGCCGGCGAGTTCTCCGCGCCCATCACCATTGCCGTCGACGGCGCCATCATCGGTACCTGGGACCCGGATCGGCTCGAAGAGGCCATGTCCAACATCGTCGGCAACGCCATCGACTACGCGACGGCAGGGACCCCGGTGGGGCTGACCGCGCACGTCGATGGGGCCGAAATCGTCATCATCATCAGCAACCAGGGCAAGACCATCCCGGCGGACGTCCTGCCCTTCATCTTTGAGCCGTTCCGCCAGGCCCAGCGGCACAAGTCGGAAGCCGGGAACCTGGGCCTCGGGCTCTACATCGCCAGCCAGATCGCGCTCTCCCATGGCGGTACCCTGAACGCGTCCTCGTCCGGGGGCACCACGTCCTTCTCGATCCGCCTGCCCCTCAATGCCCGGAGCGCGACCACCCACAGCCAAGGCAGTGGGGCGACCACGACGACGAACTGACGGGGCGTCGCAAAACCTTTGCGTCGAACGCAGCTGACCAGGCGACGGGCGCATTGGCTCGATGCAGGAGCAAAGCGCTCAGCTACAGCCTGCGTGCAACGAAGAAGACCATTGAGGGTGAGCAGCACCCGGACGCAACGCGCAGTTCGAGAAGATCAACGAGCAGTCAGGGGTTCCGTTCCAGGCGCGGTGTTCCCGTACTTTCAGTCGGTACGAAGAAGAAGGAGCTTGTCGGAAACTTCAAGAAGGCCGGCCGCGAATGGCACAAGAAGGATCAAGCGGAGAAGGTCCTCGTCCACGACTTTCCGGACGACGCCGTCGGCAAGGCAATCCCCCTACGGCGTGTACCCATCAACGAAAGAACTCTTCATCACAGCCGATGCCGGCGGCAGCAACGGCCATCGCTCTCGTGCGTGGAAAGCGGAGTTGCAGGGCATCGCCGATCGGCGCGGACTCACGATCCATGTGAGCCATTTCCCACCGGGCACAAGCAAGTGGAACACGATCGAGCACAGCTCGATGTATCCGTCGTGCGCCTCGGGGAGCTGCGGCACGAGCACCTTGAGCCCCGTCCCGTCCGTCGCCATCCAACGGCCTGCGAGCAGCTGCTTCCAGTGGGCACCGTCGACGGGGGGCGAGCGCGTCGGCAGCGCGCTCGATGCAGGACACGAGGCCGCCCATCGCGAGCGGCACGCCGCGCTCGGCGAGGTCACGACGAAGGCGATCGAGCGGCACCGGCATCCCGAACTTCTGGTGCGCGAGCCACGCGAGCCGCTCGCAGGTCAACCTTCGGGCGCGGGCAGCGAGCGTGGCGTTGTGCGCCCGCCATATGTGCGGCAGCGACACGTCGTGCGGCGCACCACGCGGCGACGTTGGTGCTGTTTGACGACGTGCAGCTTCTCTTCGACGAGCTCGTCGGCGGCATCGAGCCCCGCACCTTTGTGGTGAAGAACGGCTCGAAGATGCGCTCGCGCTCGGCTTCGGGAGACGCCGGGGCCGTCGTCAGTCACGACAACAGCCCCGTTCATGACCTTGACGACGACGCGGATGGCGCGGGCCTGCCATGCGTTCACAGATGACCGAGCGGGTCACCGAGCTGCTCGCGGTCGCGCAGCGTCGACAGCGGAGGTCCGGCGCGACGCCAACGGGGGCTCCACCGCCGCCAAC
>JBKJNL010000235.1:0-2736 GCA_046593615.1 Myxococcota bacterium
CGCCTGCTGTCGGAGCTGACGAACCCAGGCATCGCCCGCTTCCTCGACGCCGGCGAAGAAAACGGCCAGCTCTACCTCGTCACCGAGCTCGTCGAAGGCATGAACCTCAGCCAGATCGTCAAGGCCAAGGGACCGTTCGCCGAGCGCGACGCCGTGGCCATCACCGCCGACCTGCTGCGGGCCCTCGTCGATGTGCACGACAACGGCATCGTCCACCGCGACATCAAGCCCGAGAACATGATCCTCGTCGACGACGCCCTCACCGTCGTGAAGGGCACGCGGGTCAAGCTCATCGATTTTGGCGTGGCCCGTCACTACGAAGAGACGCAATCGCTGGCCATGACCCGCGAAGGTGCCGTGCTGGGCACACCGCTGTACATGGCCCCCGAGCAGGCCCGCGGCGGCGTCGTCGACGCCCGCACCGACATCTACGCCGTGGGCACCAGCCTGTTCGAGCTGTTGATCGGCCGCCCACCGTTTGCCGGCAAAGGCATCGCCCTGGTGTTGGGCCTGCAGATCGAGCAGGTGCCACCCAAGCCCAGCGAGCTGCGCCCCGACGTCAGCAACGAAGTCAGCCGCGTCGTCGCCCGGGCCCTCGAGAAGGACCCGGCGCTGCGCTTCCAGGACGCGCGCGAGATGCTGTCGGCGCTGCTGCCGCTCATCGAAGAGCCTGCCGAGAAGCTCGAGAGCCACCCGAAGCCGCCGTCAAAGGCGTCGCAGTCGTGGACCTTCACCTGGGACCTTTCGTCGTCGCCAGCGGCCCTGTGGCCCTACGTCTCGAACACCGAGCGCTTGAACCAGGCCATCGGCCAACCCGCGGTCACCGAATCCGCCGACGTCGTCGACGGCGACGTCACGCTGCACGGCAAGTCTCGCCAGGCCGGCTTCGCCCTCGCCTGGAAAGAGAACCCGTTCGAGTGGATCTACCAGCGGCGTCTCGGCGTGTTGCGCGAGTACAGCGAGGGTCCGCTGCGCTGGTACAAAACGACCCTCGACCTGCAGCCCATCACCATTCCCGGCAAGACCGGTGCGGCGAGCCGGGGCACGCGCCTCGTGCACACCATCGAGCTTGAGCCCCGCGGCCTGCTCGGTCGGGCCGCCGCCTCCGTCGAGGTCGGCGTGCGCGCCCGCCGCGGCCTCGATCGCACCTACCGCCGCATCGACGACCTGTTGCAGGGCCGCCTCGGCGACTCCGCCGTGCAAGACGCCTTTGAAGACGCGCCGCACCTCGCCGCCGACAAAGAGGCGCGCTTTCATTGGCTCGAGAAGCAGGCCGTCACCGCCGGCGGTGATCCCGAGACCACGGCCCGCCTCGGGGATTGGCTGCGCCACGCGTCGGCGCAGGACATCAGCCGCATCCGCCCGGTGGCCCTGGCGCGCCGGCTCGGCCTCGACGAAACCCTCGCCATCAACGCCTGCTACGCCGCCGCCGGCGCCGGCCTGCTCGTGCCCTTGTGGGATCTCCTCTGCCCCACCTGCCGCGTGGCGTCGTCGATGGAAGAGACGCTCAAGGCGCTGAAGGACCACTCGCATTGCGAGGTCTGCAACGTCAGCTTCGCCATCGACCTAGCGACGACCATCGAGCTGGTGTTCAAGGTGCACCCGTCGCTGCGCGAGGCCGACACCCAGACCTATTGCATCAGCTCGCCGGCCCACACGCCCCACGTGATGGCCCAGGTGCGGCTCGGCCCCGGCAAGGTCTTTGTCGTCGACGTCGACCTGCCCGAAGGCGCCTACCAGCTGGCGGGTCGACGGCTCGGCTATTCGGCGAGCTTCCGCGTGCGCCACCAATCACCCAAGACGCGCTGGCAGGTGCCGCTGTCGAAGGGCCCGCCCATCGACGCCAGCCGCGCCTTTGCCGCGGGCCGGCAGGAGATCACGCTCGTCAACGACACCGGCCGCGAGCAGCTGGTGCGCATCGAGCGGACCACCCCGCGCGACGACGTGCTGACGGCGGCGCGGGCGTTGTCGTCGCCGCTGTTCAAGCGCTTGTTCCCCGGCGAGGTGCTGGCGCCCGGCGCGCTGCTGCGCGTGGCCGCGGTGACCTTGATGCTCGCCGAGGTCCGCGCCCCGAGCAGCCCGTCGGGTGTCACCAGCAGCGACGACCACACCTTTGAGAAGCTCTACACGCTGTACCGCGCCGTCGACCAACAGGTCGGCGCCCACGGCGGCACCGTCGTCAAGCTGCAGGGCGAAGGCGTGCTCGCGGTGTTCGATGATCCGGCCGCCGCCGTGCGCTGCGCGACGAGCCTGGGTGCCGTGCTGCGGGCGTTGACGGCGACCGCGACGGTGCGCTGCGCGGTGCACCGCGGACCCGCCGGGGCCGTGACCTTGAACGAGCACGTCGACTACTTCGGCCGCGTCGTGCACGAGCTCGTGCAGCTCGCCGCTCGCGCGCGGCCCGGCGAGCTGCTTCTGTCAGATGTCGTGCGGAGCGATCCGGCGGTCGAACAGGCGCTGGGACTGGGCGGGGTGCAGCTGCAACAAGACGGCACGCTCGACGACATCGGGCACCGTCTGTTGTTGCCGTTGACCCAACTGGCCGGCTGACCGGCTTCGTTTCAGTTTCAGTTTCAGTTTCAGTTTCAGCTTCAGTTTCAGCTTCAGTTTCTGGGGCGGCCGCAGGTGATGCGCGCGTCGGCGGCGCGCATCACCTGTCTGTTGGGTTCAGCCGGGCAGCTTGGCCGCGAGCAAGTCGATCTTCTCGATCTTCGGCGGCTGGCTGAGCAGCGCTTC
>JBKJNL010000374.1:0-12609 GCA_046593615.1 Myxococcota bacterium
GACGGCGAAGCCCGCGCCCTCCTCGGAACCCGCTTCTCGTCGGTGCCGGCACTGCGCAACGAGATGGGCATTCACGACGTCGCGGCGCTGCTCGATTTGACGCGCGTCCTGCGCAGCCACGTGGCCACGCTGCGGTCACCTGTCGTGGTCCACACCCATTCTTCAAAGGCCGGCGTGCTCGGCCGACTCGCCGCGCGCGCGGTCGACGGCGTCATCTCGGTGCACACCGTGCACGGCTTCGGCACGCAGGCCCTGGGACCCCGCTGGGCGCCGCTGTTGCAGCTGTCGGAGAGCATCGCCGCCGCCGTCACCGATCGCCTCGTCTTTGTCAGCGAGCACGACCACGGCGTGGGGCTCGCACGCGGCTTGTGCACCAAGCACCAGGCCCGCGTGATTCGCGCGGGCATCGACACCGCGCCCTTCGCCGCGATCCGCAAGGCGCGCGAAGCCGCGCCGCGCGTCGCCGTCACTGTCGCCAATTTCAAGGAGCAGAAGGATCCGCTGTTCCACATCGAGGTCCTCGCCGCCTGGCGCCGCTTGCGCGCGGACGCCCGCTTGATCTTCCTCGGCGACGGCCCGCTGCGCGAACAAGCGATCGCCCACGCCACCCGCCTCGGCGTGCGCGATGGCCTCGAGTTGCCGGGCTTCGTCGACGACGTCACGCCGTTCCTCGCCGCCGCCGACGTCTTTTTGCTGGCCTCGGCCTGGGAGGGTCTGCCGCGCAGCGTGCTCGAAGCCACCGCCGCCGGCTTGCCCTGCGTCGTCAAGGACACCGGCTGGGCCAGCGACGTCGCCTGGGCGCGATCGATCACCGCCCTGCCCGGGTCCGCCTCCGCCGATGAGTTCGCAAAGGCCCTCGCTGGCCGGCACCGCGCGGCGCCCAAGAAGCTGCCGCGCCCCTTCACGCGGCAGGGCATGCTCGAGGACCTGAAAGACCTCTACGACGAGCTGTGCGGCCCGGTGTTCGACGACGACGAACGCCTCAAGCTGCTTCGACGTCGTCGTCGTCTGCGCCGCTGATGCCGAGCTTGGCCAGGCGATAGCGGAACGAGCGGAACGAGAGCTTCAAGAGCTCGGCGGCCTTTTTCTTTCGGCCATCGGTGCGCAGCAGCGCTTTTTCGAGCATGCGCCGCTCGTAGGCCTCGAGCGTCGCCTCGAGGTCGAGGCCGTCGGGTGGCAGCTCTTCGACGACCGTGGCCATCGTCGGCAACGTCGACGGCGAGCCGCGGATGTTCGAGGGCAACCCGTCAACGTCGACGATGTCGCCGGACGCCAGTGTCACGCCGCGCTCGATGACGTTCTCGAGCTCGCGGACGTTGCCGGGCCAGCTCCAGGCGACCAGCAACCGCAGCGCGCCGTCGCTGACGCGGCGCACCGGGGACTGCTGCTGCTCGGCGAACTTGGCGACAAAGGCCTCGACGAGGAGCGGGATGTCGGCCCGCCGTTCGCGCAGCGCAGGCAGCCGGATCTGGATGACGTTGAGCCGGAAGAACAAGTCTTCGCGGAAGCGTCCTTTTTCGATCTCGTCCTCGAGCCTGCGGTTGGTGGCGGCGATGACGCGGCAGTCGATGTCGATGTCGAGCGCGCCGCCGACACGCCGCACCTTCCGCTCTTGCAGCACGCGCAGCAGCTTGACCTGCATCGCCAGCGGCAGCTCGCCGATCTCATCGAGAAAGACCGTGCCCTTGTCGGCGCGCTCGAACAGCCCCGGCTTGTCGGCGATGGCGCCCGTGAAGCTGCCCCGGCTGTGTCCGAACAGCTCGCTCTCGATGAGCTGCTCGGGGATCGCACCGCAGTTGATGGCGACAAAGGCTTCGGCGCTGCGCGTCCCGCGGGAGTGGATGCCGCGGGCCACGAGCTCTTTGCCGGTGCCGCTCTCGCCGGTGAGCAGGATCGTCGTCCTCGTCGGCGCCACCTTGTGGATGAGCTCGAAGACCTCTTGCATCTTCTCGGAGGTGCCGAGCAGGCGGGCGTGGGCGGCGCGCGCGTCGAGGGTCGCCTTGAGCGCGCGGTTCTCGGTTTGCAGGTGCCGGCGCTCGAGGGCGCGATCGATGAGCACGGTGAGCTCGTCGACCTTGAACGGCTTGATGATGTAGTCGTAGGCGCCGAGCTTCATGGCCTCGATGGCCGTCTCCGTCGTCGCAAACGCCGTCATGATCACGACCTGCGTCGACGAAGCGTTCTTCGTGACCCAGGTGAGCACGTCCATGCCCGAGCCTCTGGGCAGCCGCAGGTCGGTCAACACGAGGTCGAAGGGGTCGCCCCCGCTGATGGAGGACTGCAGGCGGGCGACGGCGTCGACGGCGTCTTTTGCGAGGCGCACGTCGTGTTTGGCCCGCTTGAGCAGGATCTCGAGGAACTCACGGATCGAGGGTTCGTCGTCGACGACCAGGATGCTCGCCATGCCCTACCTTCAGGTCGTCACAGGTGAACGGTCAAGCGCGAGGTGCACGGTGAACCGCGCGCCACCCATCGGCGACGTGCTGACGGCGATGCGACCGCCATTTTGCCGAACGATCTGCTGACAGGTCGCCAGCCCGAGCCCGTTGCCATCGGGGCGCGTCGTAAAGAACGGCTCGAAGATGCGATCGCGCAGATCCTCGGCGACGCCCGGTCCGTCGTCGTCGATGTGGATGACGGCCAGCTCACCCTCGACGCCGCACGAGAGCCGAACCCTGCCGGTGCGGCTGGCGCCGGCCACGACAGCGTCGGCGTTGACGATGAGGTTCCAGACGACCTGGCGGAGCTGCGCGTTGTCGCAGCGGGCGCGCACACCGCCGCCGGCAACCCCGCCGACGTCAACGCCGACGTCGACGACGACCTCGACGGCCTTGAGCCCGTTTTGCGCCGTGCTGGCAATCTCGTCGAGCAGCGCCGTCAGCTTCACGCTCTCGGTGCGCGGCGCCGCCGGACGCGCATAGGTCAAGAACTCGCCCACCAACCGCGACAGACGCTCGGCCTCGCGCTGAACGATGCCGATCATGCGACCGCCATCGTCGCTGAGCTTGGGCGCTTCGCTGGCGAGCAACTGCAGGCAGCCGATCATGGCGGCGAGCGGGTTGCGCACCTCGTGGGCGAGGCCGGCCGCCAGACGACCCAGCTCGGCGAGCCGCTCGGCGCGGCCCACCTCTTCCTGCAGGCGGCGCAACTCGGTGAGATCCTGGAAGACGACGACGGTGCCGGCGCGTTCAACGCCGAAGAGCGGAGCGACACTTCCGCCGATGAGCCGCTGCCCGCGGTTGGGCACGCTCACTTCGAGCTCGAAGCGCTGGTGGGGGTTGTGGACGAGCTGGGCCAGGAACGCGGCCCGCTCTTTCAGCGGGTGCCCGACGAGGTCGCGGGCCCCGAGGATCTCGCCGCCGGCCCCGTTGACGTAGACGACATTGCCGTCGTCGTCGACGCTCATGACGCCCGACGGCAGCGACCCGAGCACGGCGGCGTAGAGCTGCTCGAGGCGCTCGATCTCGGCGTGGGCGTCGTGCAGACGCTCTGAGGTGCGGCTCAGCTGGCCGGTCAGGTAGCCGCCGAGCACCGCGACCAGAAAGAACGACGCGATGTTGGTCAGGAACGACGGCAGCAGATCGGAGACCACCGCCCCGACGTGCGGCACGTGAAACGCCTGGAAGATCAGCACGCCCGCGTAGAACGTCGCCGACACACCCGCGACGACCATGGCCCCGCGCCGCGCGAGCACGATGGCCGCGTTCAGCACCGACAGCGAATAGAGAAACACAAAGATGCTCTCGACGCCGCCGGTCAGGGCCACGAGCAGCGTGCCCACGCTGGCGTCGGCCACGAGCTGGACGTAGGCGACCGCGACGACGCCGCGGTTGCCGAAGCGCCGCACCCACAGCGCGCCGCCGAGGATGGTGGCAAAGGCGAGGCCGGCGGCGAAGTAGAGGGCCACCGCAGCGCGGGCGAACAGCAGCTCGTCCGATGTGGCCCGCAGCGCCAGGGCGGTCACGAGCAGCACGGTGACGACCACCGCCCGAAACACCAACAGCCACACCAGACGCACGCGGACCACGTCGTCACGGGCTTCGACGGCGTCGGCGGGGATGGTTCCGGTGATGGGCCGTGAGGGCACGCGGTCGGGCAAGAGGCGCTCCGGAATTCTTGCGGGTGTCTGACCGAGCGCCGTCTCGCGATGCGGCCCGACAGACGGCGAAGGGCAAACGGCAAACGACGAATGCAGGCCAGAAAAGCAGCGACCCGCCGAAGCGGGTCACTCTCTCACGGGCCCGTCAGGACCCTGATCGCGCCGATCAGTTGATCGAGCCGGCGATCGTGAAGATGGGCAGGTACATGGCGATCAAGAAGCCACCGAGCACGACAGCCAGGAACACCATGATGATCGGCTCGAGCAAGGAGGTCAGGCCAGCGACGGCCGCGTCGACCTCGTCTTCGTAGAAGTCGGCGATCTTGTTGAGCATGGTGTCGAGGGCACCGGCGCTCTCGCCGATGCTCACCATCTGACAGACCATCGACGGGAACAGCTTGGTCTCGGCGAGCGGTTCGGCCAGCGTCTTGCCTTCCGACACGCGACGTCGGGCGTACTGGATGCCTTCGGAGATGATGATGTTGCCCGAGGCGCGGGCCACGATGTCGAGGGCATCGAGGATGGGCACGCCCGAGCTCAGCATCGTGCCCATGGTGCGGGTGAAGCGCGCGGTCGCCGTCTTGCGCAGCAGCGGCCCGAAGATCGGCATGGTGAGAAACAGGCGATCGGTGAGCTTGCGGGTCTTCTGGTTGTTGCGAATCGCGCGCCCGAGGAAGACGAGAATGATGGGCGTGATGATGAAGACGTACCAGTGGCTCACCGACCAGTTCGAGAGGTCGATGACGATCTGCGTCGGCACCGGCAGGGCGCCGCCGAAGTCGGCGAACATCTTTTCGAACACCGGAATCACGAACAGCAGCAGCACGGTGACGGCGCCGACGGCGACGCTCATGACGGCTGACGGGTAGAAGAGCGCGCCCTTGATCTGCTTGGCGAGCTTCACCGACTTCTCGGTCTGCATCGCGATGCGCGACATGATCGTGTCGAGAATACCGCCGGTCTCGCCGGCGGCGACGAGGTTGACGACGAGGGGATCGAAGACCTTCGGGTGCTTCGACAGCGCATCCGCAAAGGTTTTGCCGGATTCGACGTCGACCTTGATCTGACCAAGGACCTTCTTGAACCAGATGTTCTCTTGCTGCTGGTGCAGGATGTCGAGGCACTGCACGAGCGGCAGGCCGGCGTCGATCATCGTCGAGAACTGCCGGGTGAAGATCATCAGGTCGCGGGTGGTGACACCCGAGCTGCCCGGCATCTTGAAGTGGATGTCTTTGGGCTTCTTCTTGACCTTCTGCGGGGTCATCTGCTGCGCACGAAGGCGCTGGTCGACGGCCTCTTTCGTCGCGGCGTCCATCTCGCCGGATCTGACTTCACCGTTCTTGGTCTTCGCGGTCCAGATGAAAAGCGGCATTCCGTGGCCTCCGACTATTGGCGGGCAGGCGCGCTGCGCGCGCGCCGTACTGCCGAGAAACTCTTGGCGTCCGAGCGCGCTCGCGCCGGACCGCCGATCAACACCTGCGGCCAGGCGCCTGGGCGCCGGACTGCCGAGAACTTCCGACGCTCGACGCTAGCAGCGCGCCAGCGGCAACGACAAATAGCTGACGATGTGTCCCGACGACGTGCAGTCGGACCATCAGCCCGGCTTCTGCCCGGCGCCGCCCGGCGAGCCCGGGCGGCCCGGTGTCGACTGCAGCGCAACGCCGGCGTTGATGAGCATCGTGCGGAACTCGTCGAGCTCAGAACAGCGGCCCATGGCTTCGTCGACGCCGATGATGCGCTTCTGCACGAGCGACATCAGGCTCTGGTTGAGGGTCAGCATGCCGAACTTCGATTGGCCGACCTGCATCTGCGAGTAGATCTGGTGGACCTTGTCTTCGCGGATGAGGTTCCGGATGGCGACGTTGGGCACCATGATTTCCAGGGCCAGCACGCGACCGGATCCCCCGAGCTTGGGGATGAGCTGCTGGCTCATGACCCCTTCGAGCACGAAGCTCAGGTTGGCGCGAATCTGCGGCTGCTGGTACGGCGGAAACACATCAATGATGCGGTTGATCGTCTGCACTGCGCCATTGGTGTGCAGGGTCGCAAACGCAAGGTGGCCTGTTTCGGCGATGACGAGCGCGGCTTCGATGGTCTCGAGATCGCGCATCTCGCCGATGAGGACGACGTCGGGGTCTTGGCGCAGGACGTACTTCAGCGCCTTTTTGAAATTGTCGGTATCGGCGCCAACCTCACGCTGATTCACCAGGCAGCCTTTGTGGGGATGCAGGTATTCAATGGGATCCTCGATCGTGAGGATGTGCCAGTGACCTTCTACGTTTACCTTGTCGATGATGCTGGCCAGCGTCGTCGACTTGCCGGAGCCCGTGGGCCCCGTGACCAGCACCAGGCCGCGGGGCCGGTTGGAGATCTCGCTGATGACCGGTGGGAGCCCGAGCTCCTGGAAGCTGAGAATCTTGAACGGGATGGTGCGGAACGCAGCCGCCACCGCGCCGCGCTGCATGAAGACGTTCGCGCGGAAGCGGGCGAGCGACTTCACGCCAAAGGAGAGGTCGAGCTCGTTCTCTTCTTCGAACTTGTGCTTCTGGGCGTCGGTGAGGATCGAGTAGCAGAGCTGCTTGGTGTCGACGGGCGACAGCGGCGGCACGCGCAGCGGCACCAGCTCACCGTCGATGCGCAGCTGCGGCGGCGTCCCCGTCGTGATGTGGAGGTCTGACGCCCCCTTCTCGATCATCGCCTTCAACAGCTGGTGGAGGTTGACCGGGGGACCCTGCGTCTGCGGCTGCTGGCTCATGTGCGGCTCTCTGAATCAGGCGGTGCGCGCCCGGTGTGTAGCGGTGGAGGCGGAGGGAGGCCCGTCGGTCCCAGCGGGACCGGCGGCCTCGATTAAATCTCGTCGTTGGCGGTGCCGCCGGTGACCTCGTCGATGGGGCACACGCCATTCATGAAGTGGGCGACCGCGCTCATGCGCAGGGTGCGGAAGCCGAGCTTGATCGCCTCGTTCTTGATCTCGCCCGTCGACGCGCCGTTGAGGATCAGCTCGCGCAGCGGGTCGCTCATCTTCAGCACTTCGTAGAAAGCGACGCGGCCCTTGCAGCCGGTGCCGCTGCAAATCTCACAGCCCGCGCCCTTCATCGGCTGGAACTTGCCGATCATGTCCTTGGGCACCTGAGCGGTGAGCAGCGCGTCCCGCGGGATGTCGGCGGGCACCTTGCAGTTCTTGCAGATGCGGCGTCCGAGGCGCTGGGCGACGATGACGTTGACGGCAGCGGTCACCAGGAATGGCTCGATGCCCATGTTGAGCAGGCGCGTGATGGTGGCCGGGGCGTCGTTGGTGTGCAGCGTCGTCAACACCATGTGGCCGGTGAGCGCTGCTTTGACCGCGATCTCGGCGGTTTCGAAGTCGCGGACCTCGCCGACCATGATCGTGTCGGGGTCTTGTCGCAGGAACGACCGCAGCGCAGCCGCGAAGTTCAGGCCGATGTCTTCATGCATCTGCACCTGGTTGATGCCGGCGAAGTTGAACTCGACGGGGTCTTCGGCGGTGCAGATGTTGACGTCGTGCGTGTTGAGCGATGAGAGCGCCGAATACAGCGTCGTGGTCTTTCCCGAGCCCGTGGGACCGGTGACGATGCACATGCCGAACGGCTTCTCGATGCCTTCTTTCCAGACGAGGATCTGGTCGTCGGCGAGGCCGAGCTTGGTCATGTCGAGCTGCAGGTTCGCCTTGTCGAGCAACCGCATGACGATCTTCTCGCCGAAGAGCATCGGGCAGACCGAGACGCGATAGTCCATCTCTTTGCCGCCGCCGATGCGCAGCTTGATGCGTCCGTCTTGCGGCAGGCGGCGCTCGGCGATGTCGAGGTCGCTCATGATCTTCAAGCGTGACGAGATGGCGTTCTTCAGCTTGAGCGGAGGGCGCATGACCTCGTGCAACACGCCGTCGATGCGGTAGCGGACCCGCATCTCCTTTTCGTAGGGCTCGATGTGGATGTCGGAGGCGCCCTTCTTGATGGCGTCGACGAGAATCAGGTTCACGAGCTTGACGACGGGGGCGTCTTCGGATGCTTTTTCAAGGTCGTTGACCGAGGACTCGGCTTCGCGCTCGGCAACGTCGACTTCTTCTTCGAAGTCGTTCATCAGCTCGTCGATGTTGACGCCGGCGAGGGGGTCGCTGCTGTTGGCGCCGACGTTGACGTAATACTTTTGAATGGCCGCCTGGATCGACGCTTCAGCGGATACCACGACCTCGATGTTGTAGCCGGTGAGGAACTTGATGTCGTCAATGGCAAAGATGTTGGACGGGTCGCTCATGGCGACAATGAGGGAGCCGCCCGCGCGGTTCACCGGCACGACCTGGTGCTTCTCAGCGACCTCTTTGGGAATCAGCTTGATGACGTCAGCATCAATCTCGAATTCGGCAAGATTGATTGCTGGCACGCCGTACTGGCGCGAGAGGAATTCCGTGAGCTGGCTCTCTTCGATGTAGCCGAGCTTGGTGAGGTGGTAGCCGAGCTTGCCGCCTTCGACCTTCTGGGCCTCCTGGGCCTTCTGCAGCTGTTGCAGAGAGATCAAATTCTCGCGGACGAGCAGCTCACCGAGGCGGGCGGGCATGGAAACTCCTGTGACGGTCGAAGCCGCTGCCACAGTAGCGGGTGTCCCGCTCGGGAAGCGAGAACAGAACAAATGGACCGATCTGGGTCGGCGGGAACGTCGCCAGCCCGGCGGTCACCTCGATCGCCGTCGCCGCCGGGACGACGGTCCGCGACCGCGCAGACGTCGTGGTCCGTCGGTGCGGCGTCTCGCAGCCAGCGCCCCCTGGACTTGAGCCGGGGTGCGCTTCCGGGCCAGCGTGCCGGCCATGACGTCGACGACCGCGCCGCAGAAGACGAAGCAGACCAAGCCTGGGGCTGAGGCCGGACCAAAGGTCGACGGCAGCGCCTACGACATCATCAAGGCCCGGCTCGACGAGCAGTCGAAGTCGCTGGGGGAGCGGCTCGGGAAATTGAACGACCGGCGGCTCGAGGTCTTTGGCTCGACAGACCTGGCCGTGCTCGGCAACGAGCGGGTGCGCACCGAGAACAACTGCGTGCCTCGTGACCTGTTGAATGTGAACGGCAAGCTGTGGTTCGGATACAATGTATTCCTCGGTTTGAAGAAAGAGGTCAAGGTCGACGACGTCTTTGCCCTGCACCGCTTCGCGCGGCGGGAAGACGGCTCGTTCGATCTCGACCCCCTGCCCCTGACCGCCGCTGCCGGCGCCGAAGGTGACCTCGACCCATCGACCGCCTTCTTGCGCGATCCGCAGTTCATCAAAGACTTTACTGAAATCTATAAATACTATAAAGATGCGAGCTTATCACAGCTGCGGCACACCGAGAACGGTCGCCTGCTCGCGGTGTTCCAGGTGGGCGCCACCGAGCGCGACATCAAGGTGCTGCGCTGGGCGACGAGCCCCCAGGGAGAGGTCCGCTACATCGACAACCGCGGCGACGAAGACCACAAATTTCCGTCGCCGCATTCCTTTGAGTGGGTGCGCGCCACGCGCGAACAGCACATCGCCGGCAAACACGCGCACGTGAACGTCCTCGACGAAATCTTTGTGGAGACCGTCGGCGGCGACCTGACCATCAAGGTCGAGAACAACACCGCGTCGGGTCGCGGCATCTACAGCGAGCCCGTCGAAGACAAGAACCAATCGCTCGATGACGCGCAGATTCTCTATGCAAAAGTGGGCGCGCTGATCTTGTTGAAGATCTTGCCGTTCCGGGAGACCGCCTGGCGGCATCTGGTGTTCAACACCCGCACCAAAGAGGCCACGCGCATCGACGCCATTGCCGGCTCGTGCGTCGAGCTCCCCGAGGACCACGGCATCATCTTTCCGGGCGGCTATGCCCTGGCCACGGGCGAGGTAAAGACCTTTGACACCGTGCTGTCGGAGCCCGGCGGCACGACCAGCTCAGTCTTCAAGAGGGTCATCAAATCCGACAACGGCGAAGACGTCTTGTATGTTTTCTATGAGCCCACCACCGGCCGTCGCATCTTGTTGCCCTACAACCTGATCGACAAGGAGGTGCGCTCGCCCATCGTGTGCCACGGCTGGAGCTTGTTCGACGACGGCACCGTCATCGCCTTTCGCGCCGAAGGCACCGAGCCGGTGCGCCTGCACCCGATGCGCGTGTGGCAGACACCGTTCTTGTCGGCGGAGCGCGCCGCCATGAAGCGGTCTTCTTCGGCGCACCAGGGGTCGCTGCTGCTGAAGACCGGCAACCCCGAAGCCGTGCGGGCCATCTCCGACGTGCAGACCGTGCGTCGCATGATCGCCTCGGGCAAGCCGACCCTGCGCAACTACGAGGACCTGATCGGGACCACCACCCGCATCCTCGACGCCTACCCGTGGCTGGGCGAGCCCGAGGCCAACGACCTCAAGAGCGTGCTGGTCGAGGTGCAGAAGACCGCCGACCTAGTCCTCGACGAGTTCGAAAAGGTGATGGCCATCCAGAAGGCCTCGGCCGAGGCGCTGCAGAAAGCTGAAGAGAAGCAGAAGCAGATTTTCAACGACATCCGCCTCGACAGCTTCACGTCGGTCGACCCGTTCGTCGAGCTCATGACCCGGCTGCGCGGGCAGCGCGGGCACCTCATCACGCTCAAGGAAGAGCGCTACATCGATGTCGCCCGCCTCGACGTTCTCGAACAGGAGGCGGCCGCCCGCTTCGACGAGGTCACCGGCCGCGCCGGCCGCTTCTTGCAAGGGCCCGAAGCGCTGCAGCCCTACCAGCTGAAGCACGACGACGTGATGAAGCGTGCGGACGAGGTCACGCGTGCCAACGAAGTCGTCGCCCTCGTCGGCGAGCTGCTGTCGGCGACCCAGGGGCTGCAGCTGCTGACCGAGGTCACCGGCCAGCTCAAGATCGACGACGCCGGCGCCCGCACCGCGATCCTCGACGGCATCGCCGGGATGCTCGGCACGCTCAACCGCGCCCGCGCCGTGCTCGAAGCCAAGAAGAAAAGCCTCCTGCAGAAGGAAGGCTCCGCAGAATTCGCCGCGCAGATGCGGCTGTTCGCTTCTGCCGTCGAGAGCGCCCTGTCGTTGTGCGACAGCCCCGAGCGCACCGACCAGGAGCTGGCGCGCCTGCTCGTCACCATCGAAGAGCTCGAGGGTCGCTTCGCTGGCTTCGACGAATTCATCATCGAGATCGGCAAGAAGCGCGAAGAGGTCTTCGAGGCGCTGTCGACGAAGAAGCAGCAGCTGCTCGACGAGCGCAACCGGCGCGCGCAGAACCTGCTGAGCTCGGCGGAGCGCATCCTCGACGGCGTCAAGCGCCGCGCGCCGTCGATGAAGACCGCCGACGAGCTGAACGCCGCCTTTGCCGCCGACCCGATGATCGAAAAGGCCCGGGCCATCGCTGTCGAGCTGCAGAGCCTCGGTGACAGCATGAAGGCCGAGGAGGTGCTCGCCCGCCTCAAGGCCACCCGCGAAGACGCCACGCGCATCTTGCGCGACAAGGCCGATATCTACGTCGACGGCGGCGACCTCATCCAGCTCGGGCAGCATCGCTTCGCCGTCAACAAGCAGACCTTCGATCTCACCCTGCTGCCGCGCGAAAACGCCGACGGCACGCCGCGGCTGGCCCTGCACCTGACGGGCACCGAGTACTTCGAGGACGTCGATGACCAAGCCCTGAACGCGCTGCGCGATCTGTGGGACGACGTGCTCGTCTCCGAGGACGCCCGCGTGTCCCGCGCCGAGTACCTGGCCTGCTCTTTGTTCTTCGACGCTCAAGCTGGCGCTTCTGGATCGGGCAGGGCCGGCGCGCCCGGCCTCGACGCCCTCGAAGCCGCCCGCCTCGAAGAAGGCAAGCTGCTGGCCCTCGTCGGCGACGCCGCCCGCGCCCGCTACGACGAAGGCTACGAACGCGGCGTGCACGACGCCGACGCCGCCCGCATCCTCGACGCTGTGCTCGCTTTGCGCCGGCAGGCCGGCAAGCTGGCCCACGCGCCGCGGGCCCGCGCCCTCGGGGCCTTGTGGTGGGCCCGCGTGGGTGAGTCGGGCGACGACCGAGCCCGCGCCGCCACCGCCGCCCGCTTGCGCGGCATGGCCCGGCTGCTGTTGCGCTTTCAGGACAGCAGCGCGGCCCGCGAGCGCGTGCTGGCGCTGGCCGCCGAGATGCTGCCGTTGCTGCGGTCGATGGTGCCCGCCGAGATCGTCGTCGACGACACCGACGCCCGCGCCGCGGCCTTTGCCCTCGTCGATGAGATCGGCATCGCTGCCGGCGAGCCCGCGCTCGTGCTGTCAGGGGATGCGTCGCTGTTGTGCGACGAGCTGTTCGCCGCCCTCGACAAGCAAAACGAGCGCGCCGCTTTTGAGAGCGACTTGAAAGACCTCTGGCCGACGCCGCAGGAGCAGCTGGCGCTGGTGCTGGCCTGGTTGCGCTCCGTCGTCGACGTGGCGGTGCTCGCAGGAGGCGCGGCCGGGGCGGGATCGCCTGTGGCCCGCGCCGCGCCCGCCCTGCTCGAGGCCGCGGTGCATCTCGTGACCCGCGATCGAC
>JBKJNL010000471.1:0-2808 GCA_046593615.1 Myxococcota bacterium
CACCCCGACGACGCTGCCGTCGCCGAAGTGGCGGTGGAAGACGCGGTCGCCGGCGGCAAAGGCGCCGTCTTCGCCGGCCGAGCAGACGACCACCGTCCTCGACGGCGAAGACGGCGCCTTTACCGCCGGCGACCGCGTCTTCCACCGCCACTTCGGCGACGGCAGCGTCGTCGGGGTGCGCGGCAGCGGTCGCATGGCCAACGTGCTGGTGCGCTTTGACGGCGAGCGCTCGCCGCGCTTGATTGCCGCCCGCCATCTGAAGATCGCTGCACCCGCCGGCGACAAACCCCTCTCCTGACCGCACCCCACGATGAAGGACACGCCCCATGGCTTCGATGGACATCGTCTCCAAGCCCGACCTGCACGAGGTCACGAACGCGATCGAGCAGGCCCAGAAGGAGCTGAAGACGCGCTACGACTTCAAGAACGTCGACGCCGAGATTGAAGAGGTCGAGGGCGGCTACAAGCTGACGGCCAGCACCGAAGAGAAGGTCAAGGCGGTCGCCGACGTGCTCGAAGACAAATTCATCAAGCGCAAGCTCTCGGTGAAGTTCCTCGAGCGCAAGGACCCGGTGGCCTCGGGGGCCCGCTTCACCATGTCGGTGCTGTTGAAGAAAACCCTCGATACCGACAATGCCAAGAAGATCATGAATCTCATCAAGGAGAACAAGACCTTGAAGGTGTCGGCGTCAATCCAGCGCGACAAGAAGACCGACGAGAACAAGCTGCGCGTCGAGAGCAAAGACATCGACAATCTCCAGGCAGTCCAATCTTTTCTACGCGGCCAGGACCTGAAGGTGCATTTGAGCTTCGAGAACTACCAGCGCTGACCATCTTCAAAAAACGCGCTGTTCAGCTCTTCGTGCCGCACGGGCGCGGCGCGGCAAGGCGACCTGCAGCTGGCGTCCGACCCTGATGACGAACGACGCTGAATCGGCTTTGGATGCGCGCTCGGCGTCCGCAGCGGACCCGAGACCCCGGGAGCAGCCGTGTCCTTTTCGAAGCTCGTCACCGTCCTCTCCGCGCTGACCGCCCTCGTCGCTGCCAGCGACGCCACCGCGGGCGGCATCAACCACTTCGAAGCCGCCGCCGGTCCGCACAACTACATCGTGACCAACCACCCGGCGGTGCTGCCCCACCTCGTGCCCTCGGGCTGGCTGCTGGTCAGCTACGCCAACGACCCGCTCGTGTTCCGCGACGACAACGGCAAGCAAATCGGCGACGCCATCATCGCCAACCAGGTGAACGCCGAGATCGCCGCCGCCCTCGGCCTGTTCGACCGCTTCGAGGTCGGCGTCGTCGCACCTGCCTACTTCATGAACGGCGCCGGCTTCGACGGCGACGGCCTGACGGCCTTTGGCACCGGCGACCTGCGCGTGCTCGGCAAGGCCCTGTTGACGCCGTGGAACGACGGCGTGGTCGCCTCATTCCGCTTGAGCTCCGACCTCATCCCCATCGCCCAGCTGGTGAGCAGCAACGCAAAGGCCGGACCGCTCGCTGGTGACGTGCTGCCGAACGTGACGCCGGCGTTTTCGGTGGGCTTCAACAGCCAGTACTTCCGCGCCGGCGCCGACCTCGGCGTGCTCTTGCGCGTGCCCCGCGAGATCGCCGGCAAAGACCTCGTGGCCGGCTCGCAGATCACCTACGGCGTCGGCCTCGAAGTCGCCATCGTGCCCAAGCAGCTGTTCGTCACCGCCGACGTCAACGGCCGCGCCGCGCCGCGCATCTTTGGCAGCGATCGCGATCGCTTCCCCCTCGAAGGCGACCTGGCCCTCAAGTACTTCGTCGGCCCGGTGCTCTTGATGGGTGGCGGCGGCACCGGCCTCATCCCCGACTACGGCGCCCCCGACTTCCGCGTCTTTGCCGCCATCGGCTACTTCGACCGGCCCGTGCCCGAAGAAGAAAAGCCGCCCGAGATCGGCGACCGCGATCAAGACGGCCTGCTCGACAACGTCGACGAGTGCCCCGATGACCCCGAAGACAAAGACGGCTTCGAAGACGACGACGGCTGCCCCGAGCCCGACAACGACAAAGACGGCATCGCCGACGTCAACGACAAGTGCCCGATGGAGCCCGAGGACAAAGACGGCTGGCAAGACGACGACGGCTGCCCCGAAGACGACAACGACGGCGACGGCATCGAAGACGGCGCCGACGAATGCCCGAACGATCCCGAGGTCAAAAACGGCTTCGAAGACGAAGACGGCTGCCCCGACGAGGCCAACAAAAAGAAGAAGGTCATCGTGCGGCGTGATCGCATCGAGATCACCGACAAGGTCTACTTCGCCTACGACTCCGACCGCATCTTGCCCAAGAGCTACGAGCTGCTCGACAACGTCGCCAAGGTCGTCAACGAGCACACCGAGATCCCGATGATCTTCATCGAGGGTCACACCGACGCCGACGGCAACGACAACTACAACCTGCAGCTCTCCGATCGCCGGGCCAAGAGCGTGCTGCGCTACCTGTCAGAGACCGGCCAGGTCGACGCCGCGCGCCTCAAGTCCAAGGGCTTCGGCGAGAGCCAGCCCATCGCCGACAACACCAGCGAAGACGGCAAGCAGACCAACCGCCGCGTCGAATTCCGCATCGTCAACAAAGACGGCGCCGCCGAAGACATGACCGGCAAAGAGCAAAAGGCCAAAGACGGCGCCAAGGAAGACGCCAAGGAAGAAGCGAAAGACGAGGCCGAGCTGCCCTGATCAGCGTCTGGTTCACGGCATCAGCGGCGTTGGCGGTGAGGTTTCGAGCTCCAGCCGCACCTTGACCGGAGCCTCCGCGGGCAGGCCCGAGATCTCCGCCGGCGCC
>JBKJNL010000500.1:0-6479 GCA_046593615.1 Myxococcota bacterium
GGCGGGGGTGGCGTCGACGTCGACGGTGACCTCGGTGGCCCGCAGCAGCAGCGCTTGAATCTCTTTGCGCGACCACTCTTCGACGAGCAGGCGGCCCTCGGTCGGCAGGGCCGCGGCGTCGACGACCCAGGCGTCTTCGAGGTCGGCGTACAGCGTCTGCTCGAGCAGCGCCGGCGCCAGGCCCTGGACGCGGGCGGCGTCGTCGACGACGGCCTGGCGATCGAAGCGCCCTTCTTTGCGGGCCACAGCGGCCATCGAGAACACCAGCTGGCGCAGCTCGAAGGGTTCGACGCCGTCGGCTTCGTTGAAGTCGAGGCGATCGAGCACGAGCTTCTTGGCCGCCCGCAGCGCTTTGTCTTCGTTTTCGTCGACGACGACGTCGTCGAGGGCGGCGACGAGCGCGGCGCGGGTCTGGCCGTGGTGCTCTTTAGCGACCAGCAACAGCTCGTCGAGCAGCTCGGCGGCGCGATCGACGGCGAGGCCGCAGCGCTCGACGATCACGAGCACGCCCTTCTTGCGCGAGACCTTGACCAGCTCAGCGGTAAGCAACGTGGTCTCGTCGTCGTTCGGAGGTGTAGGTCTCGCCGGTGTTCTGCGAGACCAGCTCGTAGAGCACCGCGCGCTTGCCCGGCCGCGGACGCAGCACGCGCCCCAGGCGCTGCACATGTTCGCGCGTCGAGCCGCTGCCCGAGAGGATCACCGCGACCTGGGCGTCGGGCACGTCGATGCCTTCGTTCAGCACCCGCGACGTCGCCAGCACCGGCAGCGAGCCGTCGGAAAAGGCCTTCAAGAGCACCGAGCGTTCCTTGACCTTGGTCTGGTGCGAGATGACGGGCACGAGGAAGCGCCGCGACACTTCGTAGGCGGTGGCGTTGTCGTCGGAGAAGACCAGCGTGCGGCTGTCCTTGTGCCGCTCGAGGATCTCGCCCACGTGGTGGAGCTTCTGCTCGGCGGCAAAGGCCAGGCGTCGTTGCAGGCGCCAGGCGGCAAAGGCCTGCCGCCCTTCGCGGCTCTTGGCGGCGAGGCGCAAGAAGCGGCTCCAGCCGTCGGTGCCCCCCATCGAGATGCGGTTGTCGAGGAGAAAGCCTTTGTAGAGGGCCCGCGCCTGCTCCCAGGCGGCCCGCTCGGCGGGCGACAATTCGACGTCGATGGCGACGACGTCGTAGCCGGCGAGGAAGGTGCCTTCGAGCTCGTCGATCTCGCGGCGGGCGACGATGGGTCCGATCAGCTCGTCGAGCAGCGCGTCGCGCCCGTCGGTCCGCTCGGGCGTCGCCGACAACCCGAGCCGGTAGGGAGCGAGACAGAGGCGCGCCGCCAACGCGTAGCTCTCGGACACCAGGTGGTGGCACTCGTCAAAGACGACGAGGCCGAAGCGGTTGCCGAAGTGCTCCATGTGGGCCCAGGCCGAGTCGTAGGTCGTCACGGTCAGCGGCAACACGGTGTGCTCGCCGCCGCCGACGACGCCAATGTCGACGCGGAAGCGATCGGTCAGGGCCTGGTGCCACTGCCGCACGAGGTCGAGGGTCGGCGCGACGACCAGCGTGCTGCGCTGCCGATCGGCGATCGCGGCCAGCGCCACCTCGGTCTTGCCGGCACCGGTGGGCAGAACGACGACGCCACGGCCGCGGTGCTTCTTCCAGGCCTGCAGCGCCTCTTCCTGGTAATCGCGCCGCGCGGGCGGGGCGTGCGCGGTCAGCGTCAGCTCCTCGTAGCGGCGGGCGTGGTCGACGACGACGACGACGCCCTGCTTCTGCAGCCGGCTCAAGACCAGCAGCACCTCGGCGTAGGCCAGCGCCGGAGCCCGCCAGCACGCCGTCCGCTCATCGCGGCTCAGGCGCGGCAGCTCGAGGGCGGCGACGTCGTCGACCACGGAGCCGGCGTCGACCCCGGAGCCGGCGTCGGCGTTGGCGTTGGCGTTGGCATTGGCGTTGGCGGCGCCGTCAGCAGCGCCGTCAGCGGGCAGGTCGATCCTGGGGGTGCGATCGCGGCTGGCACGCAGCTCGAGGGTCCCTCCAAAGAAGCGCAGCTCAACGGTCAGCACGTCGTCGGCATCACCCGATCCCCGGATCGCCGCAACGACGTCGGCGGCGCCGCGTCCGCCGTGGTCAGGCTGCTCGACTGCGACGTCGTCACCGCGGCGCCCGCGCTTGCCAGGACACGAGGCCTACACGGCGCCAGAGGGACCGGTCGTCCCGAAATGTGTCTCATTTCATTCGCCGGAAGATCACCGGTAGCGTTTCTTCCTGGCTTCGGAGTGATCAGGTGCGAATCGGGCGTTACGAGGTCATCGACGAGATCGGAGCGGGTGGCATGGGCCGCGTCCGCCTCGCTCGCGATCCCGTCGGCCGCCTGGTGGTGCTCAAGACCGCCCTGCGCAACGACGTCGACGACGACGAGCGGCTGCGCGACGAAGCCCGCGTCGGCCTGCGCATCGCGCACCCGAGCCTGGTCGAGACGCTCGATTTGTTCGAGGTCGACGACGAAAAAGCCGGGCGATCGCGGCCGGTGCTGGTCACCGCCTACGTCCCCGGCGTCAGCCTGCTCGAGCTGCGGCGCGTCGGCCCCGTCGACCCCGTCGTCGTCTGCCGCCTGGGCCGCCAGCTGGCCGAAGCCCTCGACGCCATCCACGACGCCCGCGACCTCGACGGGCAGCCGCTCAACGTGCTGCACCGCGACGTCACCGCCGGCAACTGTCTCGTCGGCCACGACGGCCGGGCGCGTTTGATCGACCTGGGCATCTCGCGATCGACCGAGAGCCGCGCGCTGCGCACCGAGACCGGCCTGCTGCGCGGCACGCTGCGTTACCTGGCGCCCGAGCTGTTCGACGGCGGGCAGTACTCGGCGCAGTCCGATCTCTGGGCCCTCGGTGTGGTGTTGTGGGAAGCCCTGATCGGGCGGGCCGCCATCTCGGGCTCCGACGCCGTCGCCGTCGGTCGCATCTGCACCGGCAACCTGATGATGCTCAACGACGGCGAGCAGGTCGACCCGGGGGTGGGCCGGGCCATTGCCCAGCTGTTGAAGAAGAACCCCCGCGAGCGTCCGCGCCGGGCTCGCGAGGCCGCCGCGCTGTTCGCCATGCTCGAGAAGACCCTGCCCGGCACCGACGCCGAGACGCTGTCGCAGGCCCTCGTGTGGCGGGCCATCGGCGGCCCCGTCGAGGACGCACCGTCGACGCAGGACACGACGTCGGCCCACGTGCAGCGGGCGGCCGCGACGTTCGTCGACGAAGACTTGATGACGCCGACGGGACCGGTGATCCGCGCGAGCCACGTCATGGGTTCCATGGGCGCGCTGCCCCCCACCGTCGCCGACCGCCCTTTTCCGGGCAGCGGGTCCGATTTCCCGGAATCACCCGCCGACGCCTTTCAGCCGCGCAGGACGCCGTCGAACGCCATCGCCGACTACGCCGCCTCGCTGCAGCACATGGAAAAAGCCCTCGCCGAAGCCTGGGAGCGCGCCAACGCCGCCGACCACGCCGCCCTGGCCAACCTGCCGATCATCACCGGCCAGCTCGAGCGCGAGCCCTCGGAGAAGACCGAGCCGGCCCGCCCGCGGTCAGCGTCATCGTCGTCATCGTCGTCATCGTCAGCAACACGGGCGCGGGCGAGCCACGACGTCGACGACCTGCTGGCACCGTTCCTGTTTGGCGAGACCAGCGACGACGGCAACGTCGACGTCCCGGATGGCTTCACGTTTCCGCCGGCGTTGCCGCTGCCGCCCCACACGCCGATGTTGATCACCGCCGACGACGGCTCAAAGACGCCGGCGACGCCCGCGATCCCGTCGCGACCGCTGACGTCGTCACCGCCGGCGGCGCACCACCCTGCCCCCCGGACCCCGGGCCTGCGCCCAGCCCTGGCCGACGGCGCAGACGACGGCGCAGACGGCGGCGCAGACGGCGGCTCCGACGGCGGCTCCGACGGCGGCTCCGACGACGACGCGAGCGCCGGGGTCTTGGACGCCGGGGTCTCGCAGGCCCTGGCCCGCGGCCAGGCCCCGTCGCGATCGGCCGCCCTGGTGGGGCTGATGCTGCTGCTGGCCATCGCCGTCGCTGTGACCCTCGTCGAGCTCGGCGTCTGGGCGCCGGCCCTGTAGCGAGCGAACAGCGCCAGACCCGAGCAACACCCTTGCGAAGGCCACCCCTGTCAGATAGCGATCACGGCGGAACTGTTGGCGACCTTGCTGGCGGGGCGCGCTGCGCGCCGGACTGCCCAGAAAACTGATTTCACCCTGCTTTCCGACGGTGCGTCGCGAGACGTGCTTGATGAGCGAACGACCATGACGACGACGACCGCTGCACCCGCTGACAAGCCCGCCCCGACCAAGGGTCGCGGTTCCCGCCGGCGCCTGCAGGACTTCTTCCTGCAGAACAAAGACATCAAGATTGACTACAAGAACCAGGACCTGCTGCGCCGTTTCTTGTCGCCCGAAGGCAAGGTCCTGCCGGGTCGCCGCACGGGCCTGACGTCGAAGAACCAGCGCAAGATCACCAAAGCGATCAAGCGCGCGCGCGCCGTCGGTCTCCTGCCGTTCACCAACCACGACGCCTGAGCCTCGAGCCAGATGATTTTGTCGGCTGCGCCGACGGCATGTCGGCTGCGCTGGCGGCATCGGCTGCGCCGAGGGCATCATCTGACTCGTGACTGTCCTTTGCCCTGCGGGCGGCCTGAATGCGCTGCGCAGAAGCCTGGAAGAGGCTCGCGGTGAAGCCAGTCCGGTAGACGACAAAGGGGCCCTCGTGGCCCCTTTCCTCATTGCGAACACTCCCATGACTGAAGCCTGCTTGCCCGCCCTGATCGACGACGACGCCCGCAACCGCGCGCGCAGCTTCGTCGTCGAAAAGGCCGCGGTGCCGCGGCGGGTGGTCGTGGCTTTGTCGGGCGGCGTCGACTCTTCCGTCGCCGCCTGGCTGCTCAAGGAGCAGGGCCACGAGGTCATCGGCGTCTCTTTGCGGCTGGCCCCCGACGACGGCGACAGCCTGGCCGTGCGCCATGGGCGCTGCTGCTCGCACGACGACATGACCGACGCCCGACGCGTGGCCGACGTCGTCGGCGCTGCCTTTTACGCGATCGATGCCCGCGATCGCTTCAAGGAGGCCGTGTTCGATCCGTTCATCGCCGCCTACAAAGCTGGACGCACGCCCATCCCCTGCCTGGCCTGCAACCACGAGGTGAAGCTCGGCGATCTGTTGAAGACCGCGCGCTCGCTCGACGCGGCCCTGGCCACCGGCCACTACGTGCGCAACGTCGTCAGGACCCTGCCCGACGGCACGCAGGCGCCGGCCATTGCCCGCCCCGTCGATCGCCGCCGCGATCAAACCTACTGGCTGTACGGCACGCCCCACGACGTCGTCGGCGACCTGCTGTTTCCGCTCGGTGACCTCGACAAGCCGCTGGTGCGGGCCCTCGCCGAGCGTGCCGGATTGCCCGTCGTCGCCCAGAAGCCCGACAGCCAGGAGATCTGCTTCGTGCCCGACGGCGACCACGCCGCCGTCGTCGAACGCGCCAGCCCCGGCTTCGCGGCCGGCGCCGCCGGCGACATCGTCCACATCGGCGGCAAGCCCCTCGGGCAGCACAAGGGCGTGCACCACTTCACCATCGGCCAGCGGCGGGGAACCGGGATCGCATCGCCCAACGACGGCGAGAAGCTCTACGTCGTCGACGTCGACGCCGCCGACCGCCGCGTCACGCTCGGCCCCAAGGAGGCGCTGGCGACGACGCGGGTAAAGGCCGGGCCGTTGAAGACCGCGCAGGCGTTGTCGTCGTGGCCGGCGGTCATCACCGCCCAGGTGCGCGCCCGGGCGACGCCGCAGCGGGCGACCTGGTCGGTCGACACGTCAGCGGGCGACGGCGGCGCGCTGGTCGTGTGCTTTCTCGAGCCCGTGCTGGGCGTGGCCCTCGGGCAGGCGCTGGTGGCCTACGACGACGACG
This sequence comes from Myxococcota bacterium, assembly GCA_046593615.1. Lineage (GTDB taxonomy): Bacteria > Myxococcota > UBA727 > UBA727 > VGSZ01 > VGSZ01. Next base: position 5,931 of record JBKJNL010000500.1, read on the forward strand.
TGGTCCTCGGCGGCGGCGTCATCAGCGCGCGGCTCGACGGCTTGATGCCCCGCTCCGAGAGCTGACCGCGCGCTCCGAGCGCGAGCGCTACAGCCGGCTGCGGCCCTCGGCGGCGACTTCGGTGAGCACGGCGGCCCAGGATTCGGCGGGGCCGTTCCAGCTGACGTCTGTGGCCATCAGCCGGCGCTGCACCTCTTTGAGGCGGCCGCTGGCACCGAGCGCGCCGACGCGGGCGGTGGCGTCGACGAGGGCCTGGGCCGTCAGCGGCGCGAACAGCACGCCGGTGGCGCTCTTCCATGGGTCTTCGACGTCGGCGGCGCGCTTGTTGGGCAGGAAGTGCGGGTCGCGGATGGTGTCTTGCAGGCCGCCGGTGGCGTGGGCCACGGGCACCGTGCCGTAGCGCTGGGCGATGAGCTGCACGAGGCCACAGGGCTCGAAGCGCGAGGGCACGAGCACGCTGTCGGCGCCGGCGTAGAGCCGACGGGCCAGCCCCTCGTCGTAGGCCGAGTGGAACCAGATGCGCCCCGGGTGCTGCTGCATCTTCTGGCG
>JBKJNL010000512.1:0-3523 GCA_046593615.1 Myxococcota bacterium
TCAACGGCGTGGTCGCCGGCGCCTACCGCGAGCGCGGCCAGGGTGACGACGTCGCCGCCTGCGCCGACGCCTGGAGCGCGCGCATCGGCCCCCGCGAGCGCGTGTTCTCGCCCGAGCTGGGCCTGGCCCGGGCCGGCTTCCTCGTGCCCGGCACCGACTGGCGCAGCTCGCGTGACACCGCGGCGCTGCTGCTCGACCGACCGCAGACCGAGGCCCTGACGCGCGCCTGGCAGCGCGCCCGAAAGGACCTCGACGACGACGCCCTCAAGACGCTGCAGGCCAACATCGTGATGGTGCGCGCGGGCTCGCCGCTGTTGCCCCGGCTCGCCGACCCGTCGCGCTTCGAGCGCCTCGCTCCGCTCCAGGAGCAGCGGGCCATCGTCGACGCCGTCGACGCTGTCGACGCCTGTGGCTTCGCGGTGTTCCGGGTGAAGCGATGACGGCGCTGTCGGGGTGGCGACCGGCCCTCGGTGGCCTGGTCATCTTTGTCGTGGCGGCGGCGCTGCGGCTGGCGCTCCTGCACACGGCGCGCTTCGGCGGCGACGAAGCCCTGTTCTTTCGCATCGGCATGGACATCGTCGAGGGGCAGTCGTTCCCGGCGCTGGGCACGCAGATCACCGACGGCGCGGCGCGCCTGCCGGGCGCGGCGTTTCTCTACGTGATGGCCCTGCCGCTGCTCGTGTCGCGCAGCCCCGAGGCCCAGTACGTCTTTGTCGAGCTGCTCGGCGCCGTCACCGTCGTCGTGCTCTGGCACGCGCTGCGGCGCCCGTTCGGCGAGCGCGCGGCATTCGTCACCGGCCTGCTCATCGCCTGCGCCCCCTGGAGCGCGCTCTACGCCGACCGCACCTGGAACCCCAACGTCTTGCCCCTCGTCGTCGCCGTCGCTTTTCTGGCCGCCCTGCGCGTGCGCGAACCAGCGTCATCACGTTGGGTCGTGGCCTATCTGCCGCTGTTGGCGGTGATGGCCCACTTCCACATGTCGGCGCCGGTGGCCTGGGCCGGCCTGTTGGTGTTGTCTGGCAAATCCCTGTGGAATGCGCCGAGACGACACATCATGCTGGGTCTGGGTCTGGTGCTGCTTCTCTATCTGCCGCTCCTCGCCTACGAGCTGCAAACCGGGTTTTCCAACACACGGCTAATCCTGCAAGAAACCATCGGTCGACAAGGCGGTGAAAGGCACCCGATGGGCTTCGTCTGGGTGCCCGTCTACGCTGCGCGCTTCTTGACGCTCGACGTCACCTACCACGAGCTCACGGGCTACTGGGGTGGGCCCGACGAGCTCAAGTGCCTGCGCGCGCTCATCGACGGAACACCGGCGCGACCCTTCCACCCGCTGCGCTCGATGGCGCTGGCCTGCTCGCTCGCCCTGGCTGCGGTGGCCGTCGTCGTCGTCGTCAACCGCGCCGTGCGCGACCGCGCCATCGGCCCCTTCGGGCTGGCGTTCCTGGCAGCACTCGTCGTCAACACCGCGCTCATGGGGCTCGCCGCCAAGCAGGTGTTCGGCCACTACGTGACAAACCTCTACCCGTTCGTCGTCGTCGCCTGGGCCGCCTTTTTCGCCGCGTTGTTCGAGGCCCGCCGCGTCTTTGTCGTCGTTGGATTGATCGTCGCCGGCGTCGTCGCCGTCGGCGGCGTCGAAGCCACGCTGTCGGTGAGCCGCAACGTCGACGCCAGGATCGGCCTCGAGGTCCACCGCCGGGCCACACAGGTCATCGTCGACGACGCCACCGCCGCGGGCCTGCCGCAGACCGAGCCCGTGCACCTGGGCTTCCGCGGCCTGCGCTCGTCGCTGTTCGACTGGCACATCTTTGCGACGCGCGCGGCCGGCGTGCCGCTGCACTTCGACAGCCGCGCCGCCCGGCGTCGCTACCTGCTCACCCCGCTCGGTGCGCGCGCGCCCGCCGACGTCGCGCCAGGCCCGCGCGGCGGCCCCATCGACGTCGGCCACGCGCTGCTGTGGCGCCTCCGGTGATCACTGCGACGACCACCAGCGGCGCGCCGCGCGCCGGCGCCGAAGGGCGCTTCGACATCGTCATCGTCGCTGTGGTCGCGGCCCTGGCCACGCTGCCGCTGTGGTTGGCGCGCTTCCCGGTCTCCCAGGATCTGCCGGCGCACATCGAGACCGCGGCGCAGATCCGCGCCCTGTGGTCCGGCGACGTCGACGTCGTGACCAGCCTCTACCGCTTGCACGGACAGCCCTGGCCCAACGCCACCCCCGTGCTCTTGCTCGCGCCGCTGCTCGGCGTCGTCGACGGCCTCGTGGCCGCCAAGCTGTTGCTAGCCGCCGGCGTCGTCGCCTGGCCGGTGTCGCTGGCGCTGCTGCTGCGGCGCTTCGGGCGCTCGCCGCTGTTGGCGTTGCTGCTGATTCCAACGGCCTTTGATCTGTCGTTTGGCTACGGCTTCTTGCACTTCGTCGTCGGCAAGCCGCTGTGGGCCTTGTGCCTGGTCTCGGCCGTCGACGTCGCCCGCGACCCGTCGGTGCGGCGGCTGGTGCGGCTCGCGCTCTTGCTGGCGGTGCTGTTCGCCACCCACCTGATGTTGTTCGCCACGGCCGTGCCGCTGTGCGCGGTCGTCGTCGTCTGCTGCGCCACCAGCTGGCGCACGCGCCTGCGGGCGGCGGTGTCGGCGTCGGCGGGGATGGCACCGGCGCTCTGGTGGTTCGTCGCCCAGGGCAGCGGCGGTTCCGGGAGCGCCCCGGCAGGCCGCACGGATTTTCCAGGCCCGAGAGCCTCGCTCGAACAGCTGTGGGGGAACCTCGGCGACCTGCACAGCGGCACCGTCGACGCTGTGCCCTGGATCATCTCCGCTGTCGCCATCGTCACGGCACTCGCGCTGGGCGTGCCGGTGCGTGGTGCGAAGCGCGACACCGTCGCCGCCGTCGTCTGCGCCGTCGCTGTGCTGGCTTTTGCGTGGCTTGGTCCGGTGCGGCTGCCGCAGGTCAGCGTCGTCGCCGAACGCTTCTGGTCGCTGGGCCTCGCGCTGTTGGCCTGCGTGCCGCCGCGGCAGCTGGCCCGCCGCGGCCGCGTCGTCGTATTCGTCGCCGCGCTGCTGGCCACCGGCGTCCACGTCGTGGGCCTGGCCCGGCAGTGGCGCGCGTTCTCGCAGCAGGACATGGGCGACTTCGACGGGCTGCTGGCGGCGATTCCGCGGGGCTCGCGCGTGGCGACCCACTACGTGACGCCGTTGTCGCCCCACGGCCGCCACAACGCGCTGTGGCACTGGGGAAAGCTCGTCGCGCAAAACGGCAGCAGCACCGACGACAACTTCGCCTGGCGCGCCACCTGCGTCGTCGGCCTCAAAGACGGCGCGCGCCCCCCGAAGCACCCCGCCCTCGACGACGACAGCCTGCGCGGTTGGGACTTCCTGCTGGTGCGCGGCGCCTCGCCCTCGGTCGATGCGCGGCTGCGCCGCTTGGCCCTCGCGCCGGCGTTTGCGACCGGCACCTGGCGGCTGTTTCGCGTGTCGTCTGCGGGCGCGGCGATGACACCGGCGACACCGACGACACCGACGACACCGACGACAC
>JBKJNL010000641.1:0-7350 GCA_046593615.1 Myxococcota bacterium
CCGGCCACCGTGCGCGCCGCCGCCCACAAGTGGCTCGACCGCCCCTACGTCGTCGTCGTCACCAGGCCCACGCCGGCTTCGGCCCCGACCGCCGCGCAACCGACGACAACGACAACGACGACACCGACACCGACGACAACGACGAAGCCGGCTCCTCCGTCGACGACGACGCCCAAGAACGCGACCAGCACCACCGGAGGTGCCCGATGAACGCCCTCGCCCTCGCCCTGTCGATCACCGCGTTGCTCACCGCCGCCCCGCCGAGCCCGACCCCGAGCCCGACGACGAAGCCGCCGGCAGCGGGCGATGACTTCCGCAAGACGCAGCCCGGGCCCGGGCCCGAGCGGCCGTTTGCCGTGCCCGCGATCCAGACCGCCACCGTGAAGGGCACGAAGCTCGAGGTGGTGCTCGTCGAAGACCACAGCCTGCCGGCCGTGCAACTGCGGGTGGTGTTCCCCACCGGCTCGATCGCCGATCCGAAAGACCAGGCCGGCCTGGCCTCGCTGTGCGCGCGCCTGGCCAACGAAGGACCGGCCCGGCTCTCAAAGGTGGCCTGGGAAGAAGCCCTGGCCGACCTCGCCGCCACCGTCGACGTCGGCGCCGGCACCGAGCAGTCGTCGGTGAGCCTGCGCGCGCTGACCGAGACGTGGCTGCCGACCCTCGACCTGGCCCTCGAGGTCGTGGCCCGACCCGGCCTGCGCGACGACGACCTCCAGCGCGTGCGCGATCGGGCGCTGGCGCAGCTGCAGCAGCAGAAGGGATCGGCCGCCGCCATCGCCGGCCGCCTGCAGAGCCGCATGACCTGGGGCAGCGCCCACCCCCTCGGTGTCCTCGTCACCGAGCCCTCGCTCAACCAGATCACGACAAAGGCCTGCGGCGACGTCATGGCCGGCTGGCGCCCCGACGGCGCCCGCGTCTTTGTCGCCGGCGACGTCACCCTCGCCGAGGTCACCAGCGCCCTCGCCGAGCGCGTCGAGCGCCTGCAGTGGCGCGGCAAGAGCAAGCAGGCCCCGAAGGTCTCGGCCCCGCGCCTCGTGGGCCAGGGCACGAGCGCCGTCGACGAAGCCACCATCGTGCTCGTCGACGTGCCCGGCGCCGAACAGAGCGTCGTCGTCGTCACCGCCGACGGCCCGCCGCGCCAGAGCAACGACCACGAAGCCACGAGCGTCATGGCGGCGATCCTCGGCGGCGGCTTCTCGTCGCGCATCAACATGAACCTGCGCGAGAAGAACGGCTTCACCTACGGCGCCCGCGCCGGCTTCGGCTACCTGCGCGAGCGCGGCTCGTTCTCGCTGTCGTCGTCGGTGCGCACCGATGCCACCGGTGCAGCCCTCAAAGAAATGGCCAGCGAGCTGTTGAACATCAAGCGCACCCCCATCACCGACGTCGAGCTCGAGCGCGAGCGCGATGGCAGCCTGCTGGCGTTTCCGTCGTCGTTCGCGACCGCCGGCGCGACCCTCGACAGCTGGAGCTCGGTCTTCTTCTTCAACCTGCCCAGGGACACGCTGCAGAAGACCCCGGCCCGCCTGCGGGCGCTGACGAAGAAAGACCTCGAGCGCGCCGCTAAAGCCCACGTGCCCGATCGCCTGCGCGTGCTGGTCGTCGGTGACGCCCAGAAGATCGCCGCCGACATCGACGCCGTCGCCGCCGCCGGCCTGTTCGCGCCCGCGGCAAAGGCACTGAAAAAGCCCGGACCGCCCGCGGTGGTCGTCGTCGACGCCGACGGCCAGCTGGTGTCGACCCGCTCGCCGACGCCCACGGCGCCGCCGGCCGCTGTCCCGCAGGCTCCGCCTGCGCCCTGATCGGTCCCGGCGACGCGAACGGAGTCCTGTCGGTCGTGCCGGTCCGCTTTGCGACAAAGCGGCGGCGCTTGTTCCCGCGCACAACCACCGATCGTGCCGCGGAATAGCTTCCGGTCCATGACTGAAACCACACGCGGCCGCGTGCTGCTGGTCGACGACGACCACAACGCGCTGGCCGGCCTCGAGGCCCTGCTCGAAGATGAATTCGACGTCGTCGCCACCGACGGCATCCCCGGCGCGCGTACCCTGCTGGACCGGCAGATCTTTGACGTCGTCGTCTCCGACTACCAGCTGCCCGGCGGCACCGGCCTCGACGTGCTGCGCTACGCCCGCGAGCGGCTGGCCAAGGTCATCGGCATCGTCTGGACCGGTCGCGCCGACCTGGCCTACGCCCGGGCCCAGGCCGAGTCGTTTCGCGTGATCCCCAAGTCCGAAGCCCCCGACCTGCTGCTGCTGGCGGTCCGGCAGTCGGTGGCTCTGGTGCTGCTGCGCTCGTCGATGGCGACGCTGCGGCGATGACGAGCCAACGATGAACGACCTCGACGAGCACGAGCGCAACCTGGTCTACGAAACGATGTGCTCGCTGCTGCGCCACGACGTGCGCAACAAGGTGTCGTCGGCGCGCATGGCCGCCCACTGGCTGCACAAGAAGGGCCTCGCCGCCGGACTCGACAGCGAGAAGCGCTTCGAGCAGTTCCACGCCGTGCTCAACAGCGAGCTGGTGGCCATCGATGAGCTGCTGACCGCCCGCTTGCCGAGCGCCACCGGCCGCTTCTCCACCGTTGGCAACGTCAGCCCGCAGATGCTCGTCGACCGCGCCGTCAGCGGCTGGCCCTGGCCCGGCAACGTCACCTTTGACAACCGCTCCGGCGACGGCGACGGCGCCCTGCGCTTCAACGCCATGATCGACGACGCCGCCTGCGCCCTGCGGGCGGTGTTGCGCAACGCCGCCGAGGCCTCGCCACCCGGCGCCGCCGTGCAGCTGCACGTGATCGTCGACGAAAAGTCCATCTCCTTTGAGGTCCATGACCGCGGCGACGGCCTCACCGAAGACCAGCGGCTCCGGGCCTCGCACGGCTTCAGCTCGACCAAGCCGGGCCACACCGGCCTGGGCATCGCCGTCGCCACCCGCATCGCCCGGGCCCACGGCGGCGACCTGGTGTTCGCCGTCGAGCCCCCGACCCGTGTGACCGTGAGGTTGTCGCGATGACCCTGCTGCTCGTCGACGACAGCGAGGGCAACCGCTTGTCCCTCGGCTTCATGCTCGAAGACGAAGGCTTCGTCGTCGACACCGCCGCCAGCTTCGCCGAAGGCAAGGCCCTGATCGAGAGCGGCGGCCCCTACGCGGTCGTGCTGCTCGACCAGCAGCTCGGCGACGGCCTCGGGCAAGACCTGGTGCCGCTGGTGCGGGCCCGCCACCCCGACGCCAAGGTGGCCATGATGTCCGGCGGCGAAGTCGACGTCGTCGTCGACGCCCACCTCGTCAAGGGCATGGACCCGGCGATGATGCTCTCGATTGTCCACCGCCTCGCCGGAAGGCCCTGACCATGTGCCTCGGCATCCCCGCCTGCATCGTCGCCATTGCCGCCCCCGTGGATGCCTTGGTCGACGACGAGCTGAAGATGGCCACCGTGGCCATGGGCGGCATCCAGAAGAGCGTGTGCATCGAGCATGTGCCTGACGTCGTCGTCGGCGACTGGGTGCTGGTGCACGTCGGCTTCGCCCTGGCCGTCATCGACGAGGTCGAAGCCCGGCGCATCTTTGAGCTGCTCACCGAGCTCGACAGCATGATGGGCGGGGCCGGCGACAACATCGGCGATGTCGGCGATGTCGGCGACGTCGACCAAGCCGCCACCGCAGGAGCAAAGGCATGAGCGCCGGCCAGTCTGCCCAGTCTGCCCAGGGACTGCGCTTCCTCGACGAATACCGCGACCGAGACGTGGCCCGACGGCTGCTCGACGCCATCCACGACGCCGCCAAACACCCGTGGGCCATCATGGAGGTCTGCGGCGGACAGACCCACAGCATCGTGCGCCACGGGCTCGACACCTTGCTGCCGCCCACCGTCGAGCTGTTGCACGGCCCCGGCTGCCCGGTGTGCGTGACACCCATCGAGATGATCGACCGGGCCCACGCCATTGCCGCCCTCGACGACGTCATCCTGTGCAGCTTCGGCGACATGCTGCGCGTGCCCGGCAGCCACGGCGACCTGCTGTCGTTAAAGGCCCGCGGCCACGACATCCGCATCGTCTACTCGCCCCTCGACGCCGTCGCCGTCGCCGAAAAGAACCCCGGCAAGCGCGTCGTGTTCTTTGCCGTCGGCTTCGAGACGACGGCCCCGGCCAACGCCACCGCCGTCGTGCTGGCGCAGAAACGGAAGCTCAAAAACTTCAGCCTGCTGGTGTCGCACGTGCTCGTGCCCCCGGCCCTCGACGTCATCTTGTCGGCGCCGGGCAACCGCGTGCAGGCCTTTCTCGGCCCGGGCCACGTGGCCACGGTCATGGGCACCGCCGAGCTGTTGCCCATCGTCGCGAAGCACAATGTGCCGATCGTCGTCTGCGGCTTCGAGCCGGTGGATCTGCTCGATGGCATCTTGCGCGCCGTGCGCCAGCTCGAAGCCGGCCTCACCCAGGGGACACCTGCCTACGTCGACAACGCCTACGCCCGCGTCGTCAAGACCGACGGCAACGCCTCGGCCCGCGCGCTGCTGTCACGGGTCTTCACCGTCGTCGATCGCGCCTGGCGCGGCGTCGGCGTCTTGAAGAACAGCGGCTGGGCCTTGCGGCCCGAGCTCGCGGCCTATGACGCCGAGGTCATCTTTGACGTCAAAGGCATCGTCGCCGACGAGCCCGCCGTCTGCATCGCCGGCGAGGTGCTGCAGGGCAGAAAGAAGCCCTTCGAGTGTCCGGCCTTTGGCAACGACTGCACGCCCGACACGCCGCTCGGCGCCACCATGGTCAGCAACGAAGGCGCCTGCGCCGCCTACTTCCTCTACGCCATTGCCCGCCGCCCCCGCCCCGCCATCGAGCCCGCCGCAACCGCTGTCGGAGTTGTCGGTGGCTGAGGCGACGCCCGACGGCAGCTTCACCTGCCCGGTGCCGGTCGGGCGCTACGACCACGTCGTGCTCGGCCACGGCAGCGGCGGGCGCCTGTCGCACGAGCTGTTGACCGGCGTGTTCCTGCCGGCGTTTGCAAACCCCGTGCTGTCGGCGCTGGAAGACCAGGCCGTCGTCGACGTCGACCCGCTGCTGCTCGCGGGTGGCCGGCTGGCGTTCACCACCGATGCCTTTGTGGTGCGGCCGTTGTTCTTCCCCGGCGGCGACGTCGGCACGCTGTCGGTGTGCGGCACCGTCAACGACCTCGCCGTCGGCGGGGCCCTGCCGCGCTGGCTGTCGGCGTCGTTCATCCTCGAAGAGGGCTTTGCGATTGCCGACCTGCGGCGGGTGGTGGCCTCGATGCGGGCCTCGTGCGCCGAGGTGGGCGTGCCCGTCGTCTGCGGCGACACCAAGGTCGTCGAGCGCGGCAAGGGCGACGGCTGCTTCATCACCACCTCGGGCGTCGGCGTCGTGCCCCGCGGCGTCTCGCTGGGGCTGAGGCACGCCCGACCCGGCGACGTTGTCCTCGTCAGCGGCACCATCGGCGACCACGGCCTCGCGGTCTTGTCGGTGCGCGAGGGCCTCGCGTTTGAGACCGACCTCGTGAGCGACTGCGCCCACCTCTTGCCGCTGTGCCAGCTGCTGGTGGGCGGCGTGCCCGGATTGCGCTGCTTGCGCGACGCCACCCGCGGCGGTGTGACCTCGGTGTTGCACGAGCTGGCCGCCGCCGGCGATGGCGGCCGCGGCGTCGCCGTCGTCGTCGACGAAGCCAGCGTGCCTGTCAAAGCCGCCGTGCGCGGGGCCTGCGAGATGCTCGGCCTCGACCCGCTCTACGTGGCCAACGAGGGCAAGCTGGTGGCCGTGGTCGCCCCCGACGACGCCGCGCGCGCGCTGTCGCTGTTGCGCGGCCATGCCCTGGGCAAAGACGCAGCCATCATCGGCACCGTCGTCGAGCGCACGACGGCCCTGGGCAGTGGGGTCGGTGCGGTGACCGTGCGCTCGGGCATCGGCGGCGAGCGCTTGCTGTCGCTGTTGTCGGGTGAGCAGCTGCCGCGCATCTGTTGAGGGCATCTGTGGACGGCATGGTTTGCTGACGGTGTTGCAGAAGGGACCGCGATGACGACGACGACGACACCGGTGAAGAGCGCGTTTCTGGGCGGCGGCCCGGCGTCGGCCGTGAAAGAGGTCCACATCGTGTGGATCACGGCGGGCTTGTCGTGCGACGGCGACACGGTGGCCGTGACGTCGGCGACGCAGCCGAGCATCGAGGAGCTGTTGTCGGGCGCCATTCCGGCGTTGCCCAAGGTGCACCTGCACAACCCGGTGCTGGCCGTCGAAAACGGCGACGACTTCGTGCAGATCATGCGGGACGCCGCCGCCGGCAAGCTCGGCAACTACGTGTTGGTCGTCGAGGGCTCGATCCCCAACGAAAAGCTGAGCGGCGAGGGCTACTGGGCCGCCGTCGGCACCGACCCCGTCACCGGCCAGCCCATCACCACCTGCGAGTGGATCGATCGCCTGGCCCCCGGCGCCGCGGCCGTCATCGCCGTCGGCACCTGCGCCACCTACGGCGGCATCCCGGCGATGTCGGGCAACGTCACCGGCGCCATGGGCCTGCCCGACTACCTCGGCTGGGGCTGGAAGGCGCAGACGACGTCGATCCCCATCGTCTGCGTGCCCGGCTGCCCGGTGCAGCCCGACAACTTCATGGAGACCGTGACCTACCTGCTGTTCCAGCTGGTGGGCCTCGCGCCCATGATTCCCCTCGACGCCCAGCTGCGGCCGAAGTGGCTGTTCGAGCAGACCGTGCACGAGGGCTGCGACCGCGGTGGATACTACGAGTCCGCCGACTTCGCGACCGAGTATGGACAGAAACAGTGCATCGTGAAGCTGGGTTGTTATGGCCCCGTCGTCAACTGCAACGTCGCCAAGCGCGGCTGGGTGAACGGCGTCGGCGGCTGCCCCAACGTCGGCGGCATCTGCATCGGCTGCACGATGCCGGGGTTCCCCGACAAGTTCATGCCCTTCATGGAAGAGCCGCCGGGCGCAAAGATGTCGTCGACGGCGGTGCTGATGTACGGCCGCACCGTGCGCGCCCTGCGGCAGTTCACCCAGATCCAGCTGAACAAAGAGCCCGACTGGCGCGCGCCCGCCGATGCGCTGCTGCCGCAGAAGTCCTTGTCGAAGAAGCGTTGATCGATCCCCGAGGAGGCCCGCTCGTGACCAAGCTCGTCAACATGTCCTGGGACCCGATCACCCGCATCGTCGGGAGCCTCGGCATCCACACCAAGATCGACTTCGAGAACCGCGTGGTGAAAGAGTGTCACTCGACCTCGAGCATCTTTCGCGGATTTTCTTTGCTGTTGAAGGGCAAAGATCCGCGCGACGCCGGCTTCATCACCAGCCGCATCTGCGGCATCTGCGGCGACAACCACGCCACCACCGCGATGTAC
>JBKJNL010000704.1:0-2932 GCA_046593615.1 Myxococcota bacterium
GCCGCGAATCTCGGCCTCGTCGCGCACGCCGCCCAGGGCAATCCGGTGGAACTTGCGACCCAGCGAGTCGGCGATGGAGCGACCGAGCGAAGTCTTGCCGACGCCGGGAGGGCCGACGAAGCACAGGATCGGGCCCTTCATGTCGGCCTTGAGCTTGCGCACCGCGAGGTACTCGACGATGCGGCGCTTGATCTTGGCGAGGCCGTAGTGGTCGGCGTCGAGCTGGCGTTGGGCGTTGTCGAGGTCGAGGTTGTCAGGCGACTGCACGCTCCACGGCAGGTCGGCGAGCCACTCGAGGTAGGTGCGAGCAACCGTATACTCGGCCTGGCTCGGCTGCATGTTCTTCATGCGCTTGAGCTCGCGGTTCATCGCCTTTTCGGCCTCTTCGGGCAGGCGCGCGTTTCTCAGGCGTTTCTCGAGCTCTTCGATGCCGCTCTCGTCGTCGTCTTTGTCGCCGAGCTCTTCCTTGATCGCCTTGAGCTGCTGGCGCAGGTAGTACTCGCGCTGCGTCTTCGACATCTCTCCTTTGACCTGAGAATTGATCTTGTTGGAGAGCTTCATCACCTCGAATTGACGTGACAGCAATTCGAGCACGCGCTTGAGGCGCACCTTGAGGTGCACGGCCTCGAGGATCTCCTGCTTCTCTTCGATGGTGGCGTCGATGTTGGCGGTGATCAGGTCGGCCAGGTGCCCGGGCGCGTTGATGCTCTCGAGGAGTTGTTTCGCCATGACCGGGATCTCCGGAAGCATGTCGATGACTTCGCGGGCGGTGTTCTTCAGGTTGAGCGCCAGGGCCTCGACCTCGACGTCGCCGCTGCCTTCGTCGAGCATCGGCGTGATCTTGCTGGTGAAGAACGGCTCTTCCTGGGTGAACTCGTCGACGCGAAAGCGGGCGATGCCTTCGACGACGATGTTGAAGCCGTCTTTGCCGGTGCGGGCCAGCTTGATGATGCGGGCCGCGGTGCCGATGTCGTAGAGGTCTTCGGGGGTCGGGTCGTCGATCTCGGGAGCGCGCTGCGTGACGATGCCGAGCAGGCTGTTTTCGCGCGTGGCTTCTTCGATCAAGCGGATGGTCTTTGCCCGCCCGATGGTGAGCGGCATGACCGCCCCCGGAAAGAACACGCTGTTGCGCAGCGGCAGGATCGGGAGCTCACCCGGAAGATCCTGAGGCTTGAAATCCGGGCGTTCCTTTTTCTTCGACGTCACGGGGGCTCCCTGAATTGAGTCAACAGCAAGACGTGCTGGTGGACGAGCGGTCACCACCGACTTGCGGGTCAATATAGGCAGTGCAGCCACCGGAACAAGTTGCCGGTGGTTTTCGCGGTTCTGGTTGATCTGGCGTCCCCAAAGGCAAGCCGCCCGAACGACGGCGTCACCGCGCGCTGGCGACGGCGGTCACCCGCCCACGGACGAGGACCCGACGGTGGCGTCGACGGCGCGGGTGTGGGAATCGGCGGTCATGTTCGCCGCCGTCCTCGTTCTCGTCGCCAGCCTGGCCGGCGGCACCGCCAATGAAGCCGACCACGTCGGGGTCGGCGCCGGCATCGGGGCCGCCGTCGGCGCTGGCGCCGGCATGGTGGCCGCCGTGCTGATCACCACCGCGCGCGGCGACAGCAGCGACGCCGTGCAGGACCTCGCCACCCTGGCCATGGCCTCGTCGACGCCGGTGGTGGGCGCCGGCGTCGGAGCCCTGATCGGCGCGCTGGTGGCCGGCGGCAGCCCCGAAGAGGTCAGCACCGCCGCGCTCTACGCCAGCATCCTCGCCGTCGTCGGCTTCTTCGGCCTCGTCACTCCCCTGGGCTACGGGTTCGGCCTCGGCTTCGTGGTGGTGGCCAGCGGGGGCGGCGACGTCGACGCTGCGGCCGGAAACGTGCTGACGGCCTTTGGCGTCGTTCTGGGCGTGTGCGTCGCGGGCATCAGCGCCATCGGCGCCGCCGGCGGGGCCACCGAGGCTCGCCACAACGAAGAGCGACGCGCGCGATCGCGGACGCCGTTGCCCGCGACGACGCCGACGACGACGGCACCGACGACGGCACCGGCGACGCCGACGACGCCGGCACCGACGCTCGATCCGGCGTCCGATCCGCCAGCACCGCTGGAGTCGCCGCCGCTGGAGTCGGCGCCGCTCGACCCGCCGGCTCCGCTCACCGCGCCCGGGCCCGAGCCCACGCCGATCGACGTGTGATCGAATGTCAGCGTCAGCGGGCGCCGGCGGCGATGAGGTTGCCGGGGCCGGCTTTTCTCACGACGGGGCCGAAGTGGTCGTCGGCCTGGGCGTCGTCGTAGAAGCGCCGCAGCACGTCGTCGACATCGCTCGGGACCTTGCAGTCGTACCAGGCCTGTTTGACGGCGGCGGCGTCGGGGTGGGCCTCGGCGTATTTGATGGCGGCCGAGCGAAACATGCGGTTGCCGAGCTCGCGGCCGTAGAGGGCTTCGCTCTCGCGGTGGTGCATGCGCACGGCGCGGCGCTGCTCCGACAACGACGGCGGCGGTGGCAGCGCGCCGGTCGCGAGCAGGTGCTTCACCTCGGAAAAAATCCACGGCGCGCCGATGGCGCCGCGGGCGACCCAGGCGCCGTCGACGCCGGTCTCGTCGAAGAGTGCTTTGACGTCGGGGGCGGTCCACAGGTCACCGCTGCCGAGGATGGTCTTGTGCGGCCAGGCGCGCTTGACCTCGCCCAGGAACGAGCGCTTGCTGGGTCCGACGTACTTCTGGGCGACGGTGCGGCCGTGGACGCAGACGGCGTCGACGCCCACGGCAAAGGCGCCTGCGAGGATCTCCCAGAACATGTCGGTGCTGCGCTCGTCGTCGTCGAGGGCGCGGCGCATCTTGACCGTGAGCGGCACGCCGGGCGCCACGGCGTCATGCACCTGCGCCAGGATCTCCTTTGCTGTGCGCGGCTCCGACAGCAGGTAGCCGCCGCGGCAACGCC
>JBKJNL010000280.1:0-12509 GCA_046593615.1 Myxococcota bacterium
CGGCGTCGTCGGCGTCATCGGCGTCATCGGCGTCGGCGTCATCGGCGTCGGCGTCATCGGCGTCATCGGCGTCATCGGCGTCGGCGTCGGCGTCGCAGGGCGACGACGATCTCGACATCGAGATCTACGACGGCGAGATGCAAGAGGATCCCATCAGCTGGGACCTGCGCCCGAGCAACCTCCCGGTCTTCGTCGGCAACCGCGCGCCTCCTGCGAGTGCGGGCGGCGAGACCGGCGAAAAGTCCGCCCGCGCCAGGAATGACGACGACAGAGCGAGCGAAAAAAAGGTCGCGTTTGCCGGCGGCTCGAGCTCGTCGGGCAACGGTCACAGCGCTCACGCTCACATGACGGGCCCCCGGCCCGGCGCGGGCCACGACGACGGCAACCACCCGGCCATCACCGGCGGCGAGCTGGCCGATGTCAGCGACTACTTCCACGTCTCCGTCGTCGACACGATGAGCGGCACCGACGTCTCGCTGCCGCTCGGGCCCGGACGCGATGCCATCCGTGACGACGACTTCGCGGGCGCCGACGACGAATTGATGTTCGACGACACCCAGTCGGCGCGCGACCCCGGGCTGCGGCCGACGCCGGTGCGCCTCGCCTGCGACGGTGGCAACTGCCAGAGCGAGAGCTACGTCGTCGAGCTGGGGTCGTGCGGCGGTGTGCTCGGCCTGGTCGCCGACCTCGTGCCCTTCTGGAGCCCCGGCCAGGGCCGCGTCGTCAGCGTGCCCCGCCTCGTCGAGTCGAGCCTGCGGCGCGCGCGCTTCGAGAGCTACCTCGGGCGCGGCGGGCAGATCGAAGACGCCGTGTCGCTGTCGACGTTCCTGGCCGCGGCCGACCTCGCCGAGCCGGCCCACCACCCCGAGACCGCCGAGCCGTTGAAGACCTCGCGGGCCATCGACCGCCTGGCCGTCGCCGCCCGCCGCATCGGCGACGACGACGCCCAGGCCCCCACCAAGGTGAAGTGCCCGCACTGCAAAGAAGGACACCTGATCCTGCGGCGCGCCTGAGCCTGTCCCGGCGCCCGCCGTCGCTGCGGCTTCAAACAGCTCTTGTGGCATGGTGCCGGCGAACCCTTGGAGGTCCCATGCGCCTGGCTTTGTTCGTCGCCGTCGTCCCCGCCTTTTTCGTCGCCTCGTGCAGCCCGGTCGGACCGGCGCTGTGTGAGAAGGAATTCGACTGCCAGACGGAGCTCGAGGTCTCCCTCGAGGACGATTACAAAGAGGTCTGCGGTGCCGCCGCCGAGGGCCAGCAGAACGCGTTGCGCAAGAACGCCGAGAAGCAGTGTGAAGATCTCGCCAACGCCAACGTCGCCCTGGCCGGCTGCGAGCTGACCCTCGACTGCGCCCAGCTGGCCGCCGAGCGCAAGGGCGAAGGCGAAGACTGCCAGAAGTTCGTCGACGACGTCGCTGCCGCCCTCGACGCCAGCAACAACGGCGCCGACTGCGACGGCATCGCGGCCGTCGAAGACGACGCCGGCGGCGAAGGCGAAGGCGAAGCGGGTTGATGCGGCTCCGCGCGCGTCTGGGGTCGTCGTTGCCGGGCTGCCGGGCTCTCGGTCTGGCTCTCGGTCTGGCTCCCGGTCTGGCGTTCGGCCTGTTGCTCAGCGGGGCGCTTGGGGGCTGCGCGACCACGACGCCGCAGGCGGCCCGGCTCGACCCCGCCGAAGCCATCGCCGTCGTCGACGTCACCGTCCTCGACGGCACCGGCGGCCCGCCGCTCCTGCACCAGGACGTGCTCATCGCCGGCGATCGCATCGCGTCGATCGAGCCAACCGGTGGCACGCACAACGCCCGACCCATCGACGGCCGCGGCAAGACGCTGTTGCCGGGTTTCGTCGACGCCCACGCCCACGTTTCCGCCAGCGGCCTGCCGTCGTCGGCCGGCAAGGGCTTGACCACCGACGACAACCTGCAGCGCTGGCTGCTGGCCGGCGTGACGACGGTGTTCGACATGTCAGGCGGGGCGCCCGAGATGGGCGACCTCGCCGAGCGCCTCGAGGAGTACGCGCGCCCCGGGCCGCGCTTGTTCCACACGCACCTGATCATCACCGGCAAGGGCAGCCACCCGATCCCCCTCAGCAAGGCCCTGATGTCCGGCGGGTTCCTCGCCGGCATGGTCTTGCCGCAGGTCGAAAACGACGACGACATCGAAGCCGTCCTCGACGAGGCCGACGAGCAGGTCGTCGACTACGTGAAGATCGCCATCGACCGCATGCCCAAGGGCACCCCGCTGCTCGACCGGGGGCTGATGGTGAAGCTCGTGAAGGGCGCGCGCGCCCGCGGGCACCTGGTGTTCGTCCACGCCGGCGACGTCGATGACGCCGTCGCCGCCGCCGAAGCCGGCGCCACCGCCCTGGCCCACCTGCCCTGGCGCGGCCGCCTCGACGCCGCCGGCGCCGCCCGCCTCAAGAACAGCGGCGTCGTCGTCGTCACCACCGTCGCCATGTGGAACACGCTGACCCGGGCCGCCGCCGGCGAATTCGTCGCCAGCGACGCCGACCGCGACTTGATTCCCAAGGCCATGCTGGTCGCCGTCGAACGGACGAAGCCCACCGACCCCGACCTCATCGCCATCGGCGTCGAGCTCGCCGAAAACGAAGAGAACCGCGCCGCGACCCTGCAAGCCCTGCGCGCCGCCGGCGTGCCCCTGCTGGTCGGCACCGACGCCTCGCTGCCCACGGTGTGGCCGGGCAGCGGCTACATCGCCGAGATGAAGGCCCTGCTCGCCGCCGGCGTGCCCGTCGACGAGCTCATCGTCGCCATGACCTCACGCCCGGCCCGCGTCGTCGCCGGCAAAAACGCCGACTTCGGCGTCGTGCAAGCCGGCAAATGCGCCGACCTCGTCCTCGTCGACGGCGACCCCCTCGCCGACCCCCAGGCCCTGTTCAAGATCGCGCTGGTGCTGCGCGGCGGCCATGTCGTCGAGCGCGTCGTTCCCGAGCGCTAGTTTTTTTTCAGAGGCATCGCCTCATCACAGAAACCAAAGAGCCCAGCGCGCAGGCTGGGCTCTCTCTTTCTCTCCGCGCGCTCTCTGCGCGTTCTCGACGGCTAGAACGGCCGCGGGAACGGGCGGTCGATGTTGAGCTGCGAGAGGGTCGGCGGCTCGAGCTCGCTGTCGCCCCAGACGATCTCGATCGCCTCCCACAGCTGCTGGTCGTCTTCAAAGGTCCGCTGCAGCTCGATGGCCTGCGCGCCGTAGACGAAGAGCCGCAGGATGGCCGTCGTCGTCGGATCACCGCCGGTCTGCTTGTTCCAGTAGTGCACGAGGACCGTCCAGCGCGAGCCGGGGGCCGGGTGCTTGATGTTGGTGTTCTCGGGGCCGTAGCCCTCGTCGTCGTCGACGTCGAGGCGCGGGTTCTCGTCGGCGTTGGTCGACCAGCCCGGCTGGTCGGGGGCCAGCGGCTGGCGGTTGCTGAAGTAGACGTCGCCTTCGTGGGTAAAGGCCTGGCCGCCTTCGTTGAGCACGTGCAGGTCGAAGTCGGCCTCGGGGTGATCCCACACCAGCTGGATGTGCAGGTCGTCGCTGGGCTTCACGTCGATGTCGACGACGGCCGGCGCGCACGAGCGGATGCGGCCGTCGTCGGGGCGGGCGTCGTCGATGGCAAAGACCTCGAGCTGCACTTGGTAGAGGCCGGCGAGGTCGACGGTGAGCTCGGTGCGGTCGTTGTTGTCGGCGGCCAGGATCGCCGTCGAGCCCACGGGCTTCACGAGCAGCGTCCACTGGTAGCCGTCGGGCGGCGGCGGGATCGACGTGCCGACGGCGTCGCTGTGGCTCTGGCGTCCGTCGAGGCGCACCGTATCGAAGGGCTCGATCTGCACCGGCTCATCGGCGAGAAAAGCGACGGCGGTGGGGCACTCGACGGCCTGCGCCGAGATCGGGATGCGCACCTCGGTCTCGTCGGGGTCGTTGCTCAAGATGATGAGCGTGCCGGTGTGCCGCTCGGTGTCGGTGGGCGAAAACGCCAGCGAGATGCTGGTGGTCGCGTTCAGCGGGCCGACGTTCTGCGGGCGCGTGCCGCCCAGGGCGATGCCGCCGACCAGCAGGCGAAACGCGGGGTCGGTGTCGTCGGAGAAGTACACGGCGTCGAGCAGGAGGTCGCGCACGCCAAGGTTCTTCACGGTGATCGATTCGCGGCCGGTGTCGGCACGGCCGATGGTGTCGAACACCAGCTCGGCGGGGTCGACGTCGATGTCGGGCACGCCGACGTCGACGGCGGTGACCGTGATCGGCACCTCGACGTGGTTGGGGCGGGCGTCGTCGCTGCTGTCGACGATGAGCGTGGCCTTGATGGTGCCTTCGACGAGGGGGCGCACCTTAATGATCAGCTCTTCGGTCTGCCCGGGCAGCACCCGCTCGATGGCCACCGACACCTCGACAAAGGCCGGGTCGGAGTCATCGCTCAAGTAGGCCGTGATGTTGTCGAGGTTCACCGTGCGCTGGTTCGGCACCAGAAAGACGATGGGCGTGTCCTGGGCGACGGGCACGCCCGTGAGCACCGCCGCACCGGGCTCGACCACGAGCGCGGGCCGCAGGCGGTCGACCTCGCCGTCGCAGTCGCAGGCCTGCAGGCTGGCGATGAGAGCAACGGCGGAGGCAAAGACGACGGCGTGGGGACGCAGCATGTCGAGACCGTAGCGCGCCCCCGACCGCACCGCAGCGCCAGATCGCCCTCGCAGGCCCGCGCGGCCGGGCCGCGCGCCCCGGGAGACGAGCGCGTTGCACAGACCGTTCGGCTGATTTTGTCGGCGGTAGACCCGCCATGCTGCGCTCGATGCGCGGGTTCTCGTTGATCGAAGCCATGACCGTGGTGACGCTGCTGGCCATCCTCGCGGCGCTGGCCGTGCCGAACCTGCTGCCCGAGGTGAAAAAGGCCCAGCTCGAAGGAGCCGCCGAGAGCGTCGCCGCCTTTGTCGTCGCCGCCCGCACCGACGCCCTCACCAGCCGGCGCTGCGTGCGGGTGCGCATCGACACCGCCACCGTGCCCCACCGCCTCGTCACCGAAGCCCTGAACACCTGGGACTGCGACGGCGCCACCGGCCTCGACAACGACGTCCAGACCCCCGAGACCGCGCCGCGCATCAGGGGCTCGGGCGCGGGGCAGACGAACCTGTGGCTGCCGCTGCGCTCCCTGGCGCTGCCGTCGCGGGCGATGGCCCTGGCCTTTGGCGACGAGCTTGGCTCGGGCCTGCCGGCCACCGGCGCCGCTGGCTCGTTGCCCGGCTCGCGGGAGCTGCGCTGGCGCCCCACGGGCCGCCTCTACTCGCGCGATCGCCTCGTCAACAACGACGACGTCGCCGTGCGCATTGGCCACGAGCAGCTGGTGGCCGCCGTCGGCGCCGAAGCCGCCGCCAAATTCGTCGTCGTCGAATCGCAGGGGCTCGTGTGCGTGCTGCCGCGCGGCACGCGGCCGACGCGGGTGTCGTCGGCCAGCCCCAACAACCTGCAGTGCCCGTGATGTCGGCCGTGTCGATCCTGATCGCGCGTGCCGCTTCGAAGACGACGACGACGACGAAGCGCCGGGGCTTTGCCCTGCTCGACGTCATGATCGGCGGCACCATCGTCGGTACGTTCACGGCCATCATGCTCGTGCAGCTCGGCAACGCGCAGACGATGTCGTCGGTCGCCGGCCGTGACCTCGCGGCCTCGCGGCTGGTGTCGGAGCGGCTCGAAGCCGCGCGCGGCCGGGGCGCGCGGGCCACCTGCGGCGCGGCTGGCGTCGTCAGCGAGCGCCTCGTGCGCGGACAGCGGCCCTACGACCTGAAGACGACGACGTCGGCGACGACGAACGAGGCCCAGACCGCCGGCACCGCGAGCTTCACCACCAGCTCGTGCGAGGTGAAGGTCGAGGTGACGTTCCGCCCCGGCAACGACCTCCGCACGGTCAAGGCGTCGACGAGGCTGTACCTGTGAGGCGGGCGTCGACGTGCGAGGGCCGCCGGCGCGCGGCGGCGTTCACGCTCATCGAGATCATCATCAGCCTGTCGATCTCGCTGGCGATCCTGTCGCTGGCGGCCGGCATCGTCGTCGGCGCGATGCGCGATGCGCGGCGATCGCGGGTGCGCGCCGAGCTCGCGCGCGATGCCCAGCTGCTCGATCGCCTGTTGCGCACCGAGCTGCCGCAGATCGGCCTGGGCATGCCGACCAGCCACCACCTCGACGGCGCCTACGGCACCGCCGGCAGCACGTTCTACGGGCCGGTCATGGTCGCGGCGCCGTCGGAGCTCGGCTTCATCGCCGACCTGCCCCGACCCGACGCCCAGATGAACGCCTTTGGAATTCTGCCGAACCAACCCCTCGGCGGCCGCGACCGCATCTTCTGGCTCAACGACAGCACGGGCAGCTGCCTGCCCGACGACGACGACGCGAAGTCGTGCACCCTGGCCGCGAGCAGCCTGATGTTCCCCGACGATTTCTCGAGCCCGTGCACGGAGCAGGCGTCGGATCGCGGCTGCCCCTGGAGCATGAAGCGTCTGGTGCCGGGCGAGCCGTTCCAGATCGTGGCCGGCGACGGAACGTGGACCCACGCGCTCATGCCGGCCACGCCGTCGTTGGCGTTTTCGTCGTCGTCGTCGTCGTCGTCGTCGTCGCGGCCGCGCGTGGTGGCCTTGCAGCTCGATCAGAGCTGGAGCGCGGTGTGGCCAAACCTGACCCCCGGCCACCCACCCGGCGGCCTGCGCGGACAGGGCTACGTCACCACCATCGACCGCGTCTTCTATGCCTTTGTCGGCGCCACCGTCGTGCGCGTGCAGTGCTGGGGCGACCCCGACCCGCAGCACCCCGATTGGCCGGGGCCGACGGCGACGTCGATTCCGCCGTTGTCGGAGCTGCGGCTCGACCTGCGCACGCCGGGCGGCTCGGGCACCACGCAGACCTGCACCGACGCCGAGGTCGTCGCCCGCCACGTCAAGACCGTGCGCTTCGGCTACTTCGACGCCCTCGGCAACGAGCTCGTCGCCATCGACACCGCCGTCGAAAAGGCCAGCGTGCGGCGCATCGACTACGACATCGTCCTCGAACGCGACCACGACGGACAGCCGCTGCAAGAGCAGCTCACCGGCTCTGTGGCCATCCGGAACCCCTGACGTGAATTCCACCAAGCACCCCAGGTCTCGCGGCTTCGTGCTCCTGATTGTGGTGATGCTGCTCGCTGTCCTCGGCGTCGCCGTGGCCGTGCAGCTCGACACCGCGCGCGGGCAATCCATCGACGCCAGCCGCAGCCGCGACGACACCGCCGCCCGCGCCGTCGCCGAGACCTGCCTCGACCTGCTGCTGGCCCAGACCCGCGGCTACCTGTCGACGTCGACGCCGCCGCCGCCAGACTTCGATCCGCTGCTCGACCCCGATGGTGTCGCCGGCAGCCGCGATGATTTTTTGCCGCCGAGCTCGGGCCTCGCCGGCGTCGTCAGCGCCGTCGTCGCCGTGCCCCGCGACAGCGATCGGCCGTCGGCGCGCTACCGGCTCTACCGCTTCACCGAGGGCTCGGCGTGTCTGGTGCGGTTCGACGACAACTCCGACGACGCCGTGCCGGTGCCGCTGCTGCCGCGCATCGCCACCAGCGCCCAGGAAGGCCCCGACGCAAACGGCGGCCGCGACGTGCCCATGCGCGATCGCGATCGCGCGATCCAGCTCACCGCCATCGGCCTGTTCCCGGCGCTGGCCGCCACCGCCGACGGCGACGTCTACGACCGCGCCCACGCGCGCGTGACCTTGCGCCGGGTCATCGAGACCTCCGGCGGCCCGGCCATCTGGGCCGGCGACCGCGTCATCACAGCGCAGAACAACGCGGTGTGCGGCCTCGGGGGGCTGACCGCCGACGGTTTGACCCAGGGCAGCGACAGCGCCTGCGCCTGCGGCGAGCAGAACATAGGCACGACGCCCGCGGTGCCGGCGGCCTGTGACTACACGTCGGCGGCGGCGCCGGGTTCGATGTGCGACGACGACTCGCGGGCCTGCGAGCCGCGCGTCATCGGCCCGCTGAAGCGCCAGATCGATCCCTTCGATCCGAGCCCGCAAAACGACAGCCCGCTCGAGCAGCTCATCGTCGACTCCGGCGGCAACCCCGACCCCGAGGTCGACGCCACCGCCTGGTTGTCGACGGCGGCCATCGGCCATCCGGGCACCAACGGCCTGTGCGAATTCTACGTGCGCCAGCGGCAGGCCATCGACCCCAACGACGCCGGCGGCCGCAGCTGGGGCTCGACGTACTTCGCCGAAAACGCTGCCCTCGCCGCCGAGGTCTACGTCTGGAACCACCAGGACATCGGCCGGCTCGCCGGCCTGCCGTTGGCCGCGCGGCTCACGCGGTTGATGGGCACCCTCGGCGTCACCGCGCTCACGTGCCGAAACGCGTCGGGCGCGACCATCGGCTGCCCGACGAGCTGCGACGAGCCCGGCGGCCAGACGGTGCCGGCGCCGTGCGACTTCACAGGCTCAGGAGGAGCGCTCACGGCCACCTGCGCCGCCGGCCAATCGCCCTGTTGGCAGCTGGTGGCCCAGCTCGACGGCGTCGCCAACCAGGCCATCGGCACGCCCGACACCACGGGCGCCCTGTTGATCGCCAGCGCGCTGCCCGGCTCGGCGCCGAACATCGTCGGCTTCCGCGAGCAGACCGTGCTCGAAGGCAGCGTCGAGGTGTGGCGCCCCCTGGGTGCTCCCGTTGGTCTCGGCGGCGTCACATCGTCGACCGGCATCAAGCTCGCGAACGCCGCCGGCACCACGCAGGTGACGACGTGGGACCGCCTCTGCAACGACAACAAGCCCTGGACGACGACGAAGATCGTCTCGGCCCCGCCGACCGGCGGCGACCACAACATCACCAAGCACGCCGACTGGCAGCGGCGCGAGCAGTTCGCCGCCCGCTCCGCCTGGCTGTTCGAGAACCCGGCCGACGACGGCGAGGTCATCTTCGACGGCACCCGCGCCGACGGCACCGCGGTCGCCTTTGGCGCCGTCCCCGGCTTCGAAAACCTGCCGGTGCAACTGTTCATCGCCGCCACCGGCGACGTCCACTTCGACGGCGCGCTGGGGCTGTGCTGCCCCACCTGCGTGTGCCCCGACGACGTCGCCAGCACGCCGGTCATCGACTCGATGCCCACCGTCAACGGCAGCTTCGCCGACGGCAATGGCCGCACCCACAGCTGTCGCGCCACCGAGGGCACCACGTCGATCATGAACCCGCCGACGCCGCTGACCGACCAGCCCATCCAATCGCGGTTGTCGGTGCGGGCCGGCGGCCACTGCCTGTTCGAAAAGGAGTCGTCGGTCGTCGGCGACGTCATGTGCAAGACCGTGCACATCAAGGGCGGCGGCTGCTTCGTCGCCGACGTCTTTGGCCACGGCGCCTGCCCCGACGGCCGCTGCTCCGAGCCGCGCCGCTGCAACAACGGGACGTGCCCGCCCGGCCAGGCCAGCAACAAGCTCGACCGGGGGCCTTCGGACAGCGGCTGCTTCGGCCTCGGCGACCCCACCGGTTGCGAAGAGCCCGGCGTGTGCATCGGCAACAGCGCGGGAGCGCCGACGACGAACATCATCGGCGCGACGTTTTCGCGCGGCGACGTCTGCGTGCGCGACCCGCTGACGACGTGGGGGCAGGTCATCGCGCAGGACGACGTGCGTCTGGGTCCCGACGTCACCGTGAACCACGACGGGACGACGGGTGGCGGTGTCGGCGCGATTGTGAACACCGTCGCCTGGTTCGAATCGTCGCGCTGACCGGGACGCGCTGACAGGGATGGCGGGACCGATGCTGCGGAGGGCGTTCATCGACGAGCTGTTGCTGCGGGGCGTGTTCCCGGGCGACCGCGTCAACGAGGCCCTGGCCCTGGTCGACGGCCCGTCGTTCAACGCCTGGATCGACCAGCTCGACCTGGACCGCGAGACCCTCGTCGCCGCCCGCTGCGCGGTGTGGAGCCTGCCCCCCGCGCCGCGCCAATGGCTCCTCGCGCCGCGCGTCGCCAAGAGCTCGACGTGGGACGTGGCGCTGTTCCGGCAGCTGCGCTGCGTGCCGGTCAACGACGGCCCGCCGCTGGCCATCCTGTTTGCCGACCCCGAGATCGCCCTCGGCAGCGCCACCCGGGAGCGGCTGCCGCCGCACATGGCCTACCTCGTCGACCTGCGGGATGTGCTGCGCCTGCAGGGCGTGGTGTTTGGCACCCACAGCGACGACTCCGGCCAGAGCCTGGCGGTGAGCAGCGCCGACATCGACGGCGCCCTGGCCGGTCTCACGGGGCCGGCAGCGACGGGCGTGGCAGCGACGGGCGCGGCAGCGACGGGCGTGCCGACGACGGGCGTGGCAGCGACGGGCGTGCCGACGACGGGCGTGCCGACGACGGTGGCGCCGCTGTCCTCGACGACGCAGCACATCGCCAATGCCCCGCTGCTCGAAGCCAGGGTGTCGATCACGGCCCAGTCGACAGTGACCACTGGCGGCATCATGCGGGTCGACGGCCGCCTCGTGCACGACGACGACGAGATGCCGGCCCCGTCGGTGGGGTCGTCGCCGGCTGCGACCGTCGATGCTCTGGCGCGCGAAGCGCAGGCCGCGCTCGCCGGCGCCATCGACGACGAGCCGCCGCTCGAGCTGAGCGGTTTCTCGCTGCGCCTGCCGCCGCGCATCGGGCGCTTCAAGCTCGGCAAGCTGCTCGGTCAGGGCGGGATGGCCGCGGTGCTGCACGCTCACGACGAAATCGAACACGTCGACGTCGCCCTCAAGCTGCTGAACCCGGCCGTCGTCAACGACGTCACCCTCGAACGCTTCAAGCGAGAGGCGGTGGCCGGCGTGCGGCTGCGCCACGACAACGTCGTCGCCGTCTACGGCGCCGGCAGCGAAGGCGGCCACCACTGGATCGCCACCGAGCTCGTCGAGGGCGGCACGGTGCGCGACCTCATGGCCCGGCTCGGGCCGTTCCCGCCGCTGTTGGCGGTGAAGGTCATCACCCAGGTGCTCGATGGTCTCGGCGCGGCCCACGCGCTTGGCGTCATCCACCGGGACCTCAAGCCCGCCAACCTGCTCATCACCAGCGACGGCCGGGTGAAGCTCGGCGACTTCGGCGTCGCCAAGGCCCACAACGACGAAACCCTGACCCAGGCCGGCGTCGTCTTTGGCACGCCCGCCTACATGAGCCCCGAGCAGGCCCTCGGCGAGAAGATCGACACGCGCAGCGATTTGTTCGCGACCGGCACGCTGCTCTACCAGCTGCTCACCGGCGCGAACCCCTTCGCCAACGACAGCCTGTCGGCGTCGCTGCTGCTGGTGGCCCGCGGTGAGGTGCCCGACATCCTCGAGCGGCAGCCGACCCTGCCCGAGCTCTTTGGCGAGGTGATGGGCCGCCTGATGGCCCGGCATCGCGACGACCGCTACCAGACGACCCACGAGGTCAAAGCCGCCTTGCGACCGCTGCTCGACCTCGTCGACCACCACTGGCCCGACGTCGTCGCCGACGCCCTCAAAGAGCCCATCGCCGTGCGCGAAGCGCTCTACCTGCAGCAGGCCCGTTGTGAGCAAGCCCGGGCCCGGGCCTGCATGCGCGACAAGCCGCTTCGCAAGATGGAGGCCGCCTGGGCCCTGCGCCGCTCGCTCGAGCTCGACCGCGGTGACCCACGCGCGCTGACGCTGTTGCGACGGCTCTGCCAGCAGGAGGGCTACTCTTTTGGGCTCCCCGTCGACGAGGGCCTGCGGGCCGCGGTGCTGGCGCTGTCGGGTGGCGACCGCGAGAACCCGATCATCGTGCGCAAGCTGGCCTTGGGCTGCGTCGACCACGGCGCCCTCGAGCACGCGGTGCGGCTGTTGCGCGACTGCGTGGCCCACGCCGAGATCGGCGACAGCGTCGTCGAGCAGCGGCTGGCGGCCATCGTCGGCGACGACCCGGTGCTGCCGTTTCGCTTCTTGTCGGCGGTCGGCGCCCTCGACACCGGCGCGGGCGTGCGCGGCGACGTCGGCGTGGGTGACCCGCTGCAGGGCCGCCCGGGCGTGGGCTTCGACGGCGTGTCGACGAATCCGGCGCCGCAGCATCTGGCCCCTGCGACGGCACCGTCGGGGTCGGCGGCGAAGCCAGCGTCGACGTCGACGCTGGCGTTTGATGAGCTCGCCGAGCCGCAGCAAAAGAAGCTCGTGCCCTTTGATCAGGTCCCCGATCGCTCGCTGCCGATGCCGGTGGCCAACCTGGTCGAGGCCCGCCCCCGCCCCGTCGCCGCCGCGGCCCCCGTCGACGAGCCGAAGCGCGCGCCGCTGTTGGCCGCCGCTGTCGTCGCCGTCGTCGTCGTCGTCGTCGCTGTCGTTGTCGCCGTGGTCGTCGGCCGCCTGTCGGCCGGAAGCGCCGGCGACCCCAAGGCAAAGGTCGAGGTGCGCGACGACGTCCGCCAGCAGGCGCAGCTGCAAAAGGCCCACGCCGCCTACCAGCAGGGCGACCTCGGCAAGGCCCTCGACGAGGTCGGCGTCGCCATCGCCATCGACAAAGGCACCGCCGTGGCCGCCGAAGCGTTCTTGCTGCAGGGCAAGATCCAGC